>CAZOHR010000055.1:0-15568 GCA_964579045.1 uncultured Bacteroidales bacterium
TTTTGCAAACATAAGAGGGCATTAACCGTTTTGTGATATGCTTAACTTAATGACATTGTGCCCGCAGTGCTTCGAATGCTATTTTGCCACTTAATAAGTTAATTCTGACCTCGTAAAATTCAATTAACATCCATCCTTTGTTTTTTTGCTTATTCCTTTAATAATATTTTTTTCATAAATTAATGCCTATGTTCATACGTCACTTCGAGTATTAACTCTTACCTATAATTCGATTATTATTGTCTTTTAGCACGATTCCTCACAGATATTTGATTTGATGTTCCTAGCTTTCTGCTTCTAATAAAAAAGGCTTAATTCTCGCATTAAACAAATTCGATAATCTTTCCATTATTGGTGGTTGAACATGTCTCTCAACCTCACTAATTGGTTCCACCAATTGCTCAGGAATTATAACTTTTTGTTCTTCAATATCTGCTTCATTTAATATGTTGTAAATATATTGTAGTTTAAGATATTCTACATTATCAAATGAAGTAAATTCTACAGGCTGATTGAGTGTTAATTTCAGTAAAGTATCCATGCCCTTTATCATGCCATACGATTCACTAATAAAAAAAGAATTTACATCATAATCTCTCATTTTTGCTGATAAAGCTGTTATAATTCCAGTATAAATATCCTTTAAAGATTCCCGTATGCAAAATGTTAAGTCGGATAATGCGATGTTCTGAAATACGCTTCCATACACAGGAACATCAATAACATAGTTGAGATACTCTTTAGGAAGAAACACAAACCCGTATAAGTCGATAAGTTTTTGCGCTGTAGCAACCGACAGATTAAAGTTATTGCTAACATCTTCTGCAATTTTACGCATTCCATTGTTGATTTGAACAATTTTTTGAATTTTTCCAGACACACACACGGAGGCAATAGTTTGGTTCTTTTCGAATATCAGAGCAATTTGCCTATTTGAATCATTTTTAAGATTTTCTGGGACACTCAAAAAGCTGTCTGCAGGCACAATTTTCATAAGCTTAACTTCATTTTTGTCAAGTTCTTCTAATAATCGAGTAGTGAATACTGATTCAAACTCTATGCACTGACGCTCAGCGAAGTATTTCTGAAGCAATTGAACAGCAACAAAACTTGGAGCGGTTTTTCCATCACAAATATACCTTGTGCTTTTACTTAAAACATAATCATTGTCAACTTCCTTAATCGATATAGTGCGCCTAGCTATGTTTAAAGTGGAAGTTTCTTGATCGTATGATTTTTTCACATGTGTGGTAATTCTACCTGTACAAGTAATAAACTCCGAACCAAGCGCAATTATAATATTTTCATCCGGAAGGTTTAATTCGTCGAGACTCTCCCTTATCAATAAAGCCATAATGGCTGGAGTAATATTTCTGATCCCTTTTTCTTCATAGCTAAGTTCTTTTTTTTGGCTCTCAGAATAAATTCTGATCGAATCAGACGTAACAAATACAAAAATTTCTTTTTTCATAGCTTTAGTTATTTAGTTGTCTCTTAATAATTTTCAATTTAATATTTTTCTCTGCTCCTAATTTCTTATGCAAATATTGCTGATATTTAAAGGGATTTGTTTAAGTTAAGCTTAATACTTATTTAAAAATATTTCTTAAGCAGTTAATTTAGCTTAAATTAAATTTGCTTAATTAAATTATAATGCTTAATTTTGCTTGGTTTAAACTTAATTAATTGGAATTTTCATTTTCAAAAGAGCCCGGGATAGTTTTAATAAAACATCTATCTTCACTGATTCCATCAGGAGCAGATATGTATGTTTATTTTGCAAGTGTTGGTACTCGCCTATTTCGTGCAGATTACAAAAATTCCGCCCTATCTATCCGCGAGATTATTGATGATGATGAGATAAGTGAGGCTATTGATATCAGGAAGGCTAAGAAAAATCCGTATAACTGGGAACTTAATCCTGAAAAACTAAGGTCTGTAAGTCTTTCTGGTCAAAGAAATATTCAATTTAGCATAAGTAATGAAGATGACCACTTAGTTTTAAGCCTGAGATTTGGCTCAATCCATGATAAAGAAAATGATGTTGTATATGTTTTCTTAAGACCAGATTTAGGAATATTTGGCATTGAGGCTGGAAGAATTGCTTTAAATACCGACAATAAGACACTAATAGCCAATATTTTATACAAATCTAGCGTCTCAGTTTTACAGCAGGCCCAGGAAGATATGAAATCTTTTAACGATTTTACACAGAAAACAAAAAGCGCAATTGATTCAGTAAAAGTTTATAAAGATAAGCTTAAACAACTAACCGATGAACATCATAAAAACACTGTTGTTCTAGCACAGAATTTCATTTCAGGATTAACGGAGAAATACGGCAAGAGCTTTGTCTTTACCGACGAATGTATCGAATCTCTAAAGCACTTTAGTTCGGATTTGCCAAGGCTTAAAAAGATTGTTGAGAATGCAGCAGAATATGCATATAATTTAAATTCATCATTCCCTAGCCAGCTAATTACAATTGAAGAAGAATACCTTGAATTCGCTGGTTCGGATATGATTGGCAATAGTAGTGAGAAAATAAGCAAGAAACGATCTGTAAATTCGGATGAAACTATCAGAACTGAATTGTTTTTAAACAAGCTCGAAAATGCAGTAAAACGAGCGATTGCGAACAAAGAGAAGCCTATTGGGAATAATGTTGCGGTGTATATGGAACCGGCTGTAAGTTCTGCTGCACTTACGCTGTATTTAAAAAAGTATAGCGAAACGGTAAATGAAATTCTAGATGCTGATCCAACAAAATTCGCTCAATCGAGGAAGCAGTTTAAGCCTTTGCAAAATGTAATTGTATCAAGTAAATTGCAGTCGCACACTGGCTAACCAAAAGTATTTCCTAAAAACATAAGTGACTTTCCAATTGCAACAATCAGCCCAATAACACAAATTACAATTCCAATAGTCTGAGAGCTTAATTCATTTTGAGTAAACTTTCGTCCCATAGCTACAACTTTCTTTTTATTCTGATTTGCAAAAGAAAAGCCAATAACCGCCATTACAAAACCCACAAAGGCGAACATGAGTCCAAAAATAATTGACAAAACGCCAAATACAATTACATTAGTTGTTTTAACCAAGGTATTTGGGATATTTTGCTGAGGACTAACATTTTGTCTAATAGCTTCACGTGTCTTATTATAATCTGGATTTGTTTGAGAATTAGATTGTTGTTGTCCCGATTGCAAATTATTTGAAGCAGGTTGATTAAAATTTGTTTGCGATTTTTGATTAAAAACCTGCTGAGTTACATGTGCATTTGCGTTATGATCCGTTTTTTGGTTTTTGATTTCTTCAAAAATCGTAAATACATTCTTTTCTGTTCCAGCATATTGATTTTGATGCTTATTTTGATCTTGATGAAATTGAGGTTTATCGCTTCTTTGCATTTCATCAGCGTTTAAATTCTGTCTTTGCTGTGCAGCTTCAACCCTATATGCAGATTTAACACCTTTAGTTAAAACATTTTCATAATCTTTAAAATCCGTCAACAATTCTTTTACACTGCGATAACGTTTGTTAATGTCAGATTCGAGACATTTACCAATTATGTGATTTATACCAGAGTGAATTTCTTTATCGGAATGTTCTGTTAATATAGTTTGTATTAATCTACCACACGAATATACTTCTGATTTTTCACTAATAGAGGAGAACTGCTGTTTTAGCTCAGGAGCCAAAAATTCTAAACTTGCTATTACCCTATGATGAATTTCTGGGTCTTTAGCTTTAAGCATAATCTCAGCAAAACCATAATTTGCAATTCGTGGGTTACCGTCATTATCCACAAATATATTACTAGGTGTTAATGACAAATGGAAAATTTTTCGATCATTTAGATATGCTATGGCTTCGAGGATTTTCTCTATGAAAACCTTTTTCGCCTCAAAATCCCTAACAGCAAGAAAGCTTCGAAGATCAGACAAAATCAAATCCTCGGAAAGAACAGCAAACATACCGTTTTCTTCAACCATGTCACTATTCTTTATAATGTATGAATGTTCGGCAAAACTTAGGCGAAAGGCCGCAGAATTAAAATCGGACCTTACTTCTGGCAAATTTGCAATTTCGGGATTTAGTAATGTTATTCGCAAGGTCTGACCACTGAGCACAGCATGTTCTGCCTTGTAAACATTAAAAAATTCACTTGAAATTATCAATTGTCTTAATGCATAACCCCTGATTACAGTTTCCATAGTATGATTGATTTCGTTGGTCAGTACAAATATAAATAATTATTGTGAATGAAATGGATTTCTTATTATTATAAAATAAAGTATAATTTTGCAAAATGAAATTTGGCGAAATAATAAAACTCACATTATCCTTTCCATTTATTTTATTGGTTAAAATATATCAATGGGTGATATCGCCATTATTTGCTCCTAACTGTCGACATTATCCCACGTGTTCCAATTATACTATTGAGGCTTTTAAAAAGCATGGTCCAATAAAAGGACTAATACTTGGTACTTGGCGAATTTTAAGATGCAATCCATGGGGAACTCATGGACACGACCCTGTACCTGAAAAATGGCCAGTATTTCGTAAAAAGGAAAAATAGACAAAATTTGATTAGTTATTGCTGCAGCTTTATGGTAAATTTAATTTATTAGAGCCAAGTTTTAAAATGTTGTACTATTTAAATGCATAAATTAATGCGAGAGATGCTGGAAAAGCAATATTTTGATCAACTGGAGAATGAAGATTTACTAAAGGAATATCTCCCTTAAGTTCTAAAATAATATTCTCTGAAATAGCATAATTTATTCCTAATGAAATTACAGAGTAACCATATTCATCGCGTAATTGGAAAGCTTCATCTTTGTGTGCAATCCATCCGTACCCCAATGTGGCATGAACTTTTTTATTGAACAAATAATGAAAGTCAAAATATTTGTATGTTCTATATTCACTAATACCAAAATAGTGAGATGTGCGATCTCTTAATACAGATAAACTTATGTCGTGTCTGAAACTAAATGCGATTTTATTCTTAGTTATAGAGAATCCTAAAATCCCACCTCCAATATAGTCTATAGGTGTATATTTTGCCCCCGCTAAAATCTTAAAAGATGCTTTATTATTTTCTTGAGAATATAAAAATGAAAAACACATTAAAATGATCACTACCATTATTATCTTCTTCATATTTCTATGTTTTGATTACGCTTTGTTACAACACTTTAACGAAGCCATACTAAAAATATTATTTGTCATTTGAACGATTAGACCTGAAGTCTTAGAAAAAAAGCAGTTTATTCTCCGCAATGCTTTCATTTTTTTCTTGTGTAAATGCCATTATCATAACAAAAAGGTACTTCTATTTGCTAAAAAACTAGCAGAGTAGTGGAATTAAGAAAAACTTGCTAAAAATTTAATCTAAAGTTCCTAAAATTCAAAATCCGAAAAATAAACTTCTCAAATATACTAACGTACTCTTACCAACCGCACATTGTTTTCTAGTTAAATTTAATTAAACACGAATCGGTTAATATTACGCCATCATCAAGTTCAAGTTTTCCATTAAACTGATATGTCCCAGACATTGGTGCTTGGACATCAGACTTTAAAGTAACAAGATATTTTAAATTAAAGTTTTCTTCAAGATTCTGAATAATCAAATAATCATTAATCGATTCATTTGGGAAAATAATATTTTCACCAATAATTATTGAGTCTTTAGTGGTAATTGTTAAACCATTATCTAATGGGTAGCTTATCCAATAATAATCGCAAAACTCACCAGCTCCTTGTTTATTAAAGCTTAACTCTATATTAAGTGTTCCGCTTTGAAATTCAGAATAGTAATAACCATCAATCATTGCTTTCTCAACTGTTTTTTCTGTCGTAATTGATTTCATATTCATTTCAACTACTTTTGTTCCACATTCTTCTCTACAGCTTGATACCAAAAGAATTGCAAGAATTGCGATAATTATTATTCTCATCATATAGTATTTTCTACAAATATAAAGCATATTTATGAATACCATAAAAATTTGCATTTTTTTATTGCTATTGAATTTCAAAAATCTCACCCTTAAATTGAATTTAATTAGGTGTACTAAAAAAACTTTGCCAAAATCTTTAGTTATATTTTAAATATTATTAGATTTGCTAAGAAATTTTAAAACAATTAAACATGAAGAATCTTTTCAAACTCATTTTTGTACTTTTTGCTACATTTTCTTTTTCCTTTACAGCATTAGCTCAAGATGCAAAAATCGACCATTTTAAAGTAAAAGTTGAATTCCATTGTGCCAATGGTCAAAAACTTCTTATTGATAAACTTTCTGCGGTTCCAGGTGTAAAATCTGTTGATGTAAATCTTGAAACTAAAGTTGTTGATTTTACTTACGACACCAATATTACTTCAAAGGACGGACTAGTAAAAGAAATTGAAAAAGTTGGTTATTATACCGAATTCTCAAACAAAGAAACTGAAATAAATAAGGCATGTAGCCATGGTGAAGGAGAACATGGTGAGCAGAATCACGAATAAGCATTGTTATTTAAAGTGATGAAGATCCGGGGCTACCCGGATTTTTTTTTCATATTTTCTCCAGAATTAAAATTGATTTTGTTGATTCTGAAATTTTGAATCTATTATCAACACGAAGACCAGCTAGCCAAACAATATCACATCCTGATTCAACAATATATAAATCATTTTTATCAAACATACTTAGCTTCTCGTCAATAAAAAAGTCGGATAGCTTCTTAAAGTTATTCATCCCAAATGGTTTAAACCTATCTCCATCCCTCTTATGCCTTACTATTAATGGAAAAGTTAGTTTCTCCAAATCTAAAAATGCAAAGTTTTGGTCTTTTACAATTTTAAATGATGAATCATTAGAAACAATCTTTGCGTTTATACCAAATTGTTCAAATAACTCAAGTCTTTCAAGAGTTATCTCCACAATTGCACTCTCTATAGTGGTTGAATTTTTATCAATTACAAGCTTATCCCTATCTTTTAAAACACTTATATTTAAGAATTTGCAAGACTTTCCAGATTGAGCACCGATCAAATTTACTGACTCTACTGCCAAGCTTTTCGGGATGCCCTCTCCTACTAGAATTTCAAACAATACAGTTTCTGGCGCTGCCGTTTTTTTAAGTTCCTCAATTTCTATCACTATTTTATCATTTTCAAAATAAAGACATTTATTACGGGCTTCAGTTACATAAGCTTTCAATATCAATTCTGTATCATTGAGATATTTAACAGATTTTAAGATATTTGTCTTGCACGATGAATTAATTTCTTCCATCAATGGTAAAATCTGGTGTCTTATTTTGTTTCGAGAATATTTTACCGTTATATTTGTTGAATCTGTTCTAAAATCTATAGTATTTTCTTCTGCAAACTTTTCAATTTCCTTTCTAGATATCTCAATTAATGGGCGGAAGAGTAAATCTTTAACGAATTTCATTCCAGTAAGTCCTCTGATACCAGTACCTCGCACAAGATTAGTAATAACGGTTTCTGCTTGATCGTCGGAATTGTGAGCGAGTGCAATATACTTGCATTTATTTTCCTCTGCCATTTCGTAAAACCATTCATAGCGCAAGTCTCTTGCTGCCATTTGGATTGACAAACCGGTTTGTTTCGCAAATGAAGTAGTATCGAAAGTTTCGCAAATACACTTAAACTCAAATTTACCAGCAAGATCTCGTACAAATTTCTCGTCGCCATCCGATTCAGCACCACGCAATTTAAAATTACAATGAGCAACAATACAGTCGAATCCAAAATCGCTCAAAACATGTAGCATAACACTTGAGTCAATGCCACCACTAACAGCACATAATATGCGTGTTCCGGTTTTAATCCCAGCTTCGTCTATTTTCTTAAAAACTTTTGAAATCATATTTCTTTAAATGGTGACTTTACAAATTTAGTCAAATAATCTGAATAATCTTTTCGTGATATATTTTCGCCTCCAAGACTTTCAAGTAAATTGGTATGTAACTGGCAATCAATTATTTCTATATTGTTTTGTTTACAGTATTCTATAAGCAAGACAAAGGCTGCTTTTCCTGCATCAGTTTTAGTATGAAACATAGATTCTCCGATAAACAAACCGCCAAGATTAACTCCGTAAAGTCCTCCTACTAGTTCATCGCCCGAATAAGCCTCAAACGACATTGCATAGCCTAATTCAAATAATTTAGTGTAACAAGATTTCATTTCCTCTGTTATCCATGTTCCATCTTGTCCATTACGTTGAGATGTTGCGCAGTTTTCAATTACAGAGCGAAAATTTGCGTCAATTTTATAAGTAAAATTGCGGCAACTTCTGCGTAATGATTTAGATATTTTTGCTTTGGTAGGAAAAACCACAAATCTTGGATCAGGAGACCACCATAAAATGGGTTCACCATCACTAAACCATGGAAATATGCCTTGTGTCAATGCATACAATACTCTCTCTGGAGACAAATCGCCACCAATTGCCAGTAAACCATCTGGTTCTGCTTCGTCAACATGAGGGAAAACAATATTTTCAATTAGCTCATAAATTGGCATACACAAAAGTAAAAGTAAAATTTTAATTTTAGTTGCTTTTCGGGATTAAGATTTCCTCATTTTGATTCAATGTCGTTTAGTTAAGCAAGTTTATGTATATGTCCTCTGGACAAAAAGTGCAGTTTGATTGGGTCTTTTACTGACGTTTATGTCCTCTGGACAAAAACGCGAATAAGATAGTTGCGATTGCAAGTTTTATGGCGAATTTTAGTGCAAAATAGTTTCTTAGCCCGCTAGGGCTTCAACGTCAGTAAAAGATAATATCAACTAGTATCACTACTTTGTCCGTAGGACATTAACAGATAACGAATCTCCTAACTAAACGACATTGCATTTTGATTCATCAATTTGTAGCATTTGTTTTCTTTATTTACCTTTGCATTATGATTCGATGGCTCGAAAGAAATATGCTACCTTGCCCTATTCACCAATTCACAGGATACGAATGTCCTGGTTGTGGAATGCAAAGAGCAATTATCGAACTGTTGAAAGGAAATTTATGGGAAAGCATTCTTGCATATCCAGCATTGATACCATTAATATTAATGTTTATTTTTCTAATCATACATTTAGTTAAAGATTTGCAGTATGGTGCAAAAATTCTAAAATATTTATTCATCATAAATGCAATTATTATATCTTTGAATTATCTGATAAAAATTTTTAATCACTAGATTTAAGAAAATGGAAAACGAAGAAAGCAAATTTAACAATCTCAATAGAGATATCCCAAATCAGCCGCAAATGCCACCTATTCCTAACATTAATAGCATTCCGCCATTGCCTGAGCTTAAAGATGAAACTTTAGTAACTAATCAAAATAATGGTATTACTCCTCCTCCGCAGTATAAACCGGAAGACTTTAATACTCCAATTCACAATAATTCTGCAACACATGAGCCTTCAAAAGGGTTTGATCAAGAGCATCTTTCTTATGCAAAGCAACAGGAGAAATATGCAAATGAGAATCTTGGTTTTCCTGCAACGCCAAAGCCTGTTCAACAAAATGCTCAAGCTCAACCAAACTCTGGAAATCCTAATCCTAATCCAGTGTATTCGCAGCAGCCAAATTATTCTAATTCAAAACCCTATGTGATGCCAATTAATATCCCAAACTCTGGTGGTATATTAGCACTTGGAATAATCTCAATTTTAAGTTTGTGCTGTTGTGCTGGTTTTCTTGCTCCAATCTTATCAATAATTGCCTTAGCAATGATTCCAAAAGCTAAGAGATTATACAACGAGAATCCATCAGCCTATACATCTTCTTCTTACGGCAGCCTAAAAGCAGGGCAAATCACTGCAATTATTGGGCTTGCCATAGCTGTACTCTTTTTAATTTATCTTATTGTGATGATTATTATTGACGGCAATAGCTTAAATGAAGTAAACAAAGCAATAAATGAAGCCTGGAACGAAACCGGCTATTAATATGAATTTACAGCAAAGAACTAATATTCTTATATCGTTGGGAAACGAAATGGCTGATATTTGTCAAAATCAAGAATTGTACAATTTTCCAGGTTTTGAAAGAATTTATCACTCAAATCCATGGTTCACCGAAGAATTTGTAAGATTCTCTATGGCAGAATGGAGCAAAAACTTGAGTGCTGAGAATATCATCAAATGGGTTTCTAAATATTCTATCCCAGAAAAATTTAACAACCTATGTCTCGGGATAGTAATGGCTGGCAATATTCCAATGGTTGGGTTTCACGATTTTATCTCTGGTTTTATTTGTGGTGTAAATCTAAAAATTAAGTTTTCGTCAAAAGATAACATACTTATGAAATGGCTCGTTGAAAGAGTTACTCAGAAGTGTTTGGATGGCGATCAAATAATCGAAATTAGTGAGAATAGAGTCCAAGATTTTGATGCAATAATTGCAACTGGAAGCAACAACACTAATAGGTACTTTGAATATTACTTCTCGTCATATCCCAATATTTTGAGGCGCAATCGAAATTCTGTTGCCATTCTTACTGGAGACGAGAGTTCGGAGGAGTTAGAGGCTTTGGCAGATGATATTTTTATTTATTTCGGATTTGGGTGCAGAAATGTTTCAAAACTTTACATCCCACGTGATTATGATTTCAATAGACTTGCGCATGCATTTCAAAAGTATATTCACCTCAAAAACTATTCAAAGTACGCTAACAACCTCGATTACCAATATGCAGTGTTGGCAATGAACAATATTCTGCATGTTAATCCAGGCAACATCTATCTAGTTGAAAAAAATGATATTGCTGCCCCAGTAGCGGTAGTAAATTACGAATATTATAAAGACATTAAAGTTGTAAAAGCTTATCTTGACAAAAATTCTGATAAAATTCAGTGTGTTTTTTCAAATCATATTGAATTTTCAGATAAATTAGCATTTGGTGAATCACAAAAACCTAGTCTTTGCGATTATGCCGACAACATTGACATTATTAGTTTTATATTAAATTTAAAGAAATGATTATAAAATACAGAGTAATTTCAGGCGAGAAAGATGATTTTGTGAGAGATATTGAACTATTCTCTGACAGCACATTTATGGATTTCCATCTTGCAATAGAAGCATCTTGTGATTTTGATCCTAACTTAATAACAACTTTTTATTTATCGAACAAATCTTGGGATAAATTAGACGAAGTTGCACTTGACAGAATTGATGCTGAATTACAAGCTGAGGTTTTGTTGATGGAAGAAACGAAACTCGAGCATTTCGAACCAGTTGTAGGACAAAGGTTTATCTATATTTTTGATTTCTTCTCCGTTCGTGCTTTTTTTATTGAGATAGTAAATATCAGAAAATCGACTAAAGATGATGAACATCTTGAATTCCCAATTTGCACACTTTCGCATGGTAAATCGCCACGTCAGGTTTTTATCGATGATATCTCGGAAGATGATTTAGACGATTTTGGCAGCTTTGAGGAAGAAGATGACGATGAATTTGGAATGGAAAATATTGACAACTACGATATTTAATGATTAATCAAAAAACTCTAGTAATTATTTTCGGGCCTACTGGAGTTGGGAAAACCGATTTAAGTATAGATATTGCTACCCATTTTAAGTCAGACATTCTGTCATGCGATTCGCGACAAATGTACAAGGAGTTAAATATTGGTGTGGCAAAACCAGAGAATCACCAGCTCGAACTCGTAAAACATCATTTTATTAATAGTGTTTCAATTGACGAACACTATAGTATTTATCAATATGAATATGATTGTCTAAATTTACTTGCCGAATATTTTAAAACTCACGATATCGCCATAATGTGTGGTGGTTCGGGACTATATATAGATGCCGTATGTAATGGTGTTGATGAAATGCCTGACCCTGACGATGAAATCAGAAATAATGTAATTAATTTTTATCAAAACCATGGACTTGAAGGATTAAGATTTGAATTACAAAAAATTGATCCTATTTATTATTCCCAAGTAGATTTAAAGAATCCTAATCGGATAATGCGGGCTTTAGAAATATTTTACCAGACTGGAAAAGCTTTTTCCGAATTTCGCACTAATAAAAATATTGCAAGAGACTTTAAGATCGTAAAAATTGGCATAAATTTGGATAGGGCAAAACTTTATGATCGCATAAACACTCGTGTTGACAAAATGATGGAACAAGGATTGTTTGAAGAAGCGGAGAGATTTTATAAAAAGAGAAATCTTGTAGCTTTGAAAACAATAGGCTATAAAGAATTGTTTATGACAATTGACAAAACAGTTTCTTTAAACGAAGCAATTGAAATGATTAAAAAGAACAGTAGGAATTATGCAAAAAGGCAGCTTACTTGGTTTAGAAGGTACAATGATGCAGTTTGGTATGAGCCAACACAAAAAGATGAGTTAATAGAAAATATTGAGAAGGAAATAAACGTTAAGAATAAATAATAAAATTTGAATTATGAAAAAATCGGTTTTAATCACAGTCGCAATAATGTTTATTGCAATACTATCTTTCGAAAAAGCAAGTGCACAGACCACAGAATCAAACATCAAAGTTTTAAACGAGTCTAATTTCAAGGCAAGCACAAAAACTGGAATTTATGTTGTTGATTTTTATGCGGATTGGTGTCGTCCTTGTAAAATGATGAAACCAGTTCTTGAAGAGGTTGCAGGTGAATATTCAAGTAAATTCACAATTGCATCAGTAAATACTGATCAAAACAAGACACTTTCGAGTCAGTACAACATCTCTGGAATTCCATGTCTTGTGATTTTAAAAGACGGAAAAGAGGTAAAACGTATTGTTGGTTATAGAGATAAAACTCAGTTATTATCAGAATTAGCTGATTATATAAATTAAAGGTAACTATTTAGGTCTTTGGGATAATCTTGTAAGAGGTGGTAATCTGTAATTTGTAACCGGTAAAATTTGTAGTCGGTAATCGGTGTGGATTGCAGTAAATTTAAGATTCTGCTATTTTTAACAAAAGTGGAATTCTAATAAGCGGTAGAGGCTAACCCGTTAAAATAGAAATTGCATGTTGTATTTTACAATAATGCAATTTGTAATTTTAACAGATTTATAAATCCTCGTTTACGGGACTCGTTAACGAAAAACTGCAAAGCAATTTCTTCTTTTAACAAGGATCTTTACAACCCTCGTTTACGGGACTCGAAGAATGACAAAAATCGTAGATTTTTTATTCTTCGGGATGCAAAACCCACTTACTACCGACTACAAATTTTACCGACCACATATTTTTCCAATAAGGGATAGCAACTAGACAAACCCACCGATTACCGACTACAAATTTTACCGACTACAAAGATTGATTCTAGTCGTAACATAATACCTAAATTATTACAAATTAAGGATATATTTATTTTTTGTTGTAAGCCAAGTAGCTTTCACATTCTGTAATAGCTTCGGGTTTTCCAAGATCTAACATAAAATTATTATCATGAACCCAAGCTCCAATAGCTTGGGTTTTTGCTATCTCAAGCAATTCAGGAATAATTGTAAATGCTCCATCCTTTTGCATCAAATCAAAAATTGAATAATCAAACATGTATATACCACTAAAAGCCATCTCGTCGTATGATTCTTTTTCAATTGAAATAATCTTAGAGTCTGTTTTATAGCTACGCCAGCCGCAAAGCATTTGATTAGAATCAAACAGCAAATAATTTGAACTTTGCCTGTGTTTTACAGCCATACTGCAAACATTTTGAGAATTAGTGTGACATGAATGAAACTGTTTTAAGTCGATATCAGAAAAAATATCAACATTATGTAATAAAAACACATCTCCAGGATAAAAATATTTTTTCACATTCTTAAGGCCTCCGCCAGTGTTCAATAATAAGTCAGACTCATCTGAAATTTGTATTTCAACGCCAAAATCGTTCGACTTAATAAAGTCAATAATTTGCTTTGCAAAGTGATGAACATTAATAACAATATAGCTAAATCCAAAATCACGCAAGCGTTCTATTTGCATTTGCAACATAGGTTTTCCAGCTACTTCGACCATAGCTTTAGGTCTATCGTTTGTAAAAGGTGCCAGTCTGGTTCCTAAACCTGCGGCAAAAATCATTGCTTTCATCATTTTATCTTAAATCAAAAATGTAAAAATAAAAAAAATGCCCCGAAAAACGGAGCATTTTAAAAAAAGTATTTTAAACCTATCCTAGGAAACTTAACAGGAGACCTGCTGCAATAGCTGATCCGATTACACCTGCAACATTAGGTCCCATAGCATGCATCAATAAGAAGTTGCTTGGATTTGCACGTTGTCCTTCCAACTGAGAAACGCGTGCTGCCATTGGAACAGCAGAAACACCAGCCGAGCCAATAAGTGGATTGATTTTTTCTTTGTAAAATAGATTCATAAATTTAGCAATCAATACACCGCCAACGGTACTAAATCCAAATGCTATTACACCAAGAACAATTATTTTAAGTGTTTGAGCATTAAGGAACATTTCAGATGCTGCGGTTGCCCCAACAGAGATACCAAGAAATACAGTGACAATATTCATCATTTCATTTTGCACAGTCTTACTTAATCTCTCAACCACACCACATTCTGTCAACAAATTTCCAAACATTAGGCAACCAATTAACGATGTAGCCGAAGGTACCAGAAGAGCAGAAACAATTGTGATAATTATTGGGAATAGAATCTTTTCTTTTTTGGAGACAGGTCTTAATTGTTTCATTACAATCATTCTTTCCTTTTTTGTAGTAAGAGCTCTCATGATTGGTGGCTGAATTACTGGAATTAATGCCATGTATGAATAAGCAGCAATGGCAATAGCTCCCAATAAGTGAGGTGCGAGTCTTGATGTTAGATATATTGCAGTTGGACCATCTGCTCCACCAATTATACCAATTGAAGCAGCCTCGGCGGGTAAAAAACCTAATGCAACAGCAGCAACATAAGTAACAAAAATACCCAATTGAGCGGCAGCACCAAGCATTAGACTTTTTGGATTAGAAATTAGTGGACCAAAATCAGTCATTGCGCCAATACCAACAAAGATGAGACATGGGTAAATCCCAAATTTAACTCCTAAATAGAGATAGTCAATCATTCCAGCTTTAGAAAAAAACGTTTCCCAATGAATTTTACCACCAGTAAAAAGATCAGAGTTAAACATCCCACTAAATGGTAAATTTGACAATAACATCCCAAATGCAATTGGTAATAGAAGCAGAGGCTCATATTGCTTAACAATTGCGAGATAAATCAGAAAGCAACTAATAATAATCATAATCAGTGCTTTCCAATCGGTAAAAAGAGAAACTACACCAGTATCCTTTGCAAATTTTACTAAGCTATCCCATGCATCAAAGCTCTCATTTTTGTTTATAGGTTTTTCTTGAGCTGAAGCGACATCACTAGTGCTTGTAGCAACAGTTTCATCTTTTTTTGTAGTGGACGAATCCGAATTCTGACTATAGCTAAAACTATTAAGTGAAGAAATAATGACAATAGCTAAAAGGAGCAGATATTTTTTAAAATTACGCATAATTTATAAATTTATAGATTAA
>CAZOHR010000056.1:0-4356 GCA_964579045.1 uncultured Bacteroidales bacterium
AAAGTACTTTGGAATTCTGGTGAAATTTTACATGATTCGTTTTATTCTTTGGACTCTCCTTAAAATAAAAATAATCCTCTTAAGTACTTTAGGCACTCCGAACTCTAGGCACTCTAGGCACTTCTTCTTTAACATTTTATCACAACAAATTGCAAAGCTTTGCTGTTATTTGATTATATTTGCAAAAAACATTAAATGGCAAACCTTTATATCATAGCTGGTTGTAATGGCGCTGGAAAAACCACAGCTTCATATTCTATGTTACCAGACATGTTAAATTGCCGAGAATTTGTAAATGCTGATGAAATTGCAAAGGGCATCTCTCCTTTTCAACCCGAAAAAGCTGCAATTGATGCTGGTAGAATAATGCTTCACAGAATTAAAGACCTTACCAACCAACAAATAGATTTTGCTCTTGAAACCACTCTGGCTTCTAAAACATACGTTAAGTTTATTAAAAACGCCAAAGAAAAAGGTTATTTCGTAACATTAATTTTCTTTTGGTTATCATCACCTGAGTTAGCTAGCGAACGCGTTAAAACAAGGGTCGAAAATGGCGGACACAACATACCCCCAGAAGTTATTTATCGAAGATACAAATCAGGAATAAGAAATTTAAAAAAGCTTTATATCGAGATTGCTGATTATTGGATGATAATCGACAACTCAACACCCCCATACAATCTTGTTGCAGATGGAATAAAAGACGAAAAATCTGTAGTTTACAATTCTGACATTTACAATCAAATTTCGACATTATGAGCCATATGGAAATAGCAGAAATGAAAGTTAAAATTCTGAAAGGAATTGACATTGCCTATCAAAAACTCATCGAATCTAAAATTAAAGAAGATGGTGATATTGTTGTGTGCAAAAACGGCAAGGTAGTTCTAATAAAGGCAAAGGATTTAATCGACAAAAAATAATCTCATACATCATCATTTAATGAAAACAAATAAGCTATTTTTATTGCTGATGCTGGTTTTTACCGGCATTTCACTTTTTGGACAATATCACAGACAAGAATCTGATTTATATTTCCCAGATATTAAGGGACTAAAAACTCTCAAGTGCGATTTCCATATTCATACCGTTTTCTCTGATGGTCAGGTTTGGCCAGAATACAGAGTAATGGAAGCCATTCACGACGGGCTTGATGTAATTGCAATTACCGATCATCTCGAGTATAGGCCCTACAAAGAAGATATAGTAGGCGACTATAACCGTTCTTATGAAATTGCAAAGAAAACTGGTGATGAATATGGTATTACAGTTATTCATGGTGCAGAAATAACACGTGACATGCCACCAGGGCACTTTAATGCTTTATTTATTAACGATGCAAACTTATTAATCAAGGATTCTGTTGAAGATGTTATTGCCGAAGCAAACAAACAAGGAGCTTTTGTTTATTGGAATCATCCATGTTGGAAAGCACAGCAACCCGACACGATAGTTTGGTTCGACATTCATACCAGATTATATGAAAAGGGACTTCTGCAAGGAATTGAAGTAGTAAATTTTAGCCAATATTGTCCCGAAGCATACAAATGGGCGATTGAGAAAGAACTAACAATTATTGGAGGTTCAGATATTCATTCCACAACCGAGATGAGCAAATTCGAGAAACATCGTCCTATTACTCTAGTTTTTGCAAAGGAAAACGATGTAGAGTCTATTCATAAATCGCTTGATAAAAAACTAACACTCTTGTTTTTCGATGAAACATTATATGGAGACGAAGAATTACTTTCTGAAATGTTGGAGAACTCTCTAATAATTGAAAAATCATTTAATAAAGAGAGTAATATTATGGTTTTTGACATTACCAACAAATCATCATGTCCAGTTCAGCTAATTGCCGATCCATCTTTGCCTAGAAGGACTGTACCAAAGACTTTAACTATCGAAGCTAAGTCGAATATTCATTTCCATATCGATTTATCAAAAGGAAGCTTTAAGACTATCAATTTCAAAGTTGCTAACTTTATCCATGATGTGGACCAACAATTAGATTTTCAGTTAAAACTTTAATCTTAAAGACTGTCTCTTACGCTAAGTACGAGTTATCGCGTTACTAAATATAAATTATAGCCATGAAAACAATCCTAATTACAGGAGCAACAAGCGGAATTGGAAAAGCAACCGTAAATCATTTTCTTAAGGAATCATGGCATGTTATTGCTACAGGTCGTAATGATGAAAAGTTAAAGCAATTAAAATCTAGAGGCGCCGAAATATTTAAATTAGACATCACAAAACCAGAAGAAATTAACAAGTTAATAACACATATTGTTAGTAACGGATTTCACATTGATGTTCTTGTTAATAACGCTGGGTATGGACAGTTTGGCACAATCGAAGAAACCACAGATGAAAAGGCAAAAGCACAATTTGAAACTAACGTTTTTGGTCTTGCAGCTGTAACACGTGCATTCCTACCATTATTGAGGGAGCAAAAGGGCGCAAGAATAATAAATATATCATCAATCGCTGGAAAGACTTCGATGCCTGGAGGTGGTTGGTATTCTGCGAGTAAGTTTGCTGTTGAAGCTCTATCCGACGCTTTGAGATGGGAAACAAAACAATTTGGAATAAAAGTGTCGATAATTGAACCCGGCCCAATCAAGACTGAATTTGCACAAACTGTTAATAGTAATGTTGTTATAGGCGACACTGGACCTTATGGTAGTTTGGTAAAAGATCTTACACAAACATCAACAAAATCACTAAAAGGAGGAACTGCTGAAGATTGTGCAGTAGCTATTTACAGGGCAGCAACTGCAAAGACTCCACGAAACAGATATCTTGTCACAAAAGAAGCTCGATTAATAAGATTTTTACTCAGAATATTACCACCAAAGGTTATGGACTATTTCGTAATTAAAATGTTCATAAAGCATTAAAATAAGTAATACTAATTAGTATAAATTGTTTAAAGTCTGTTAAAAACTCCAGATATTAACAATTTTCTTATTAACAATCATTAGAGATTTCATTATAATTACAGCATTTAATATCCGTTAATAAGTTTTTATAAAAGAAATAAAAATAAGCTTGGAGATTTAAGAATAAAGCAGTTATTTCGCATGAATTTTAAACATCATTTTATGAAAAACATTTCATTATTATTAATTGTGGCTCTAGTACTTTCAGTATCAATGTGGTCATGTAAATCTCAAAACAAAGTGGAAGATAAAAAAATTGAACTAACTAGTCAGGTTGACTCAGCAAGTTATGCTATCGGAATGCAAATTGGTGACAATTTTGCAAAACAAGGATTAGATACAATTATGAATGTTGATTTAATTCTTCAGGGAATAAAAGATCAGATTGCAAAAACTGCGGTAATAGATATCGCTACAACTGATGCAATTGTTCAGGGATTCTTTGCAGAGATGCAAAAAGCACAAGCTGGTGGCAAACTTAAAGAAGGTGAAGATTTTCTTAAAGAAAACGGAAAACGCGCTGGTGTTACCACTACTGCAAGTGGATTACAGTACGAAGTTGTTACAATGGGAACAGGCAAAAAGCCAACTGCTGCTAATACAGTAAAAGTACATTATAAAGGTACATTACTTGACGGAACAGTATTTGACAGCTCTTACGATCGTGGCGAGCCTATTTCTTTCCCTCTAAATGGTGTTATCAAAGGATGGACTGAAGGTTTACAGTTAATGCCTGTAGGTTCAAAATTCAAATTTTATATTCCTTATGACCTCGCATATGGAGAGAGAGGCGCTGGTCAAGTTATCGGGCCATTCGAAACCCTGATTTTTGAAGTTGAATTACTTGCAATCGAAAAATAATTATTGAAACCGAAGTTTATCTTCGGTTTTTTTTTGTAATAAAAATTAGTCTTAACCTAAAATATATTAGAAATGAAAAACAAAAGTCTTGTATCAATTAGTGATTACACAAAAGAAGAGTACTTTAAAATTCTTGACCTGGCAGAAGAATTTCAAAAAAATCCTAACCAGAGACTTCTCGAAAACCATGTAGTGGCATCATTGTTTTTTGAGCCATCAACAAGAACACGTTTGAGTTTTGAAACCGCCATTCAAAGACTTGGTGGAAAGGTAATTGGTTTTAGCGAAGCTGCTAACACTAGTGTCTCGAAAGGTGAATCTTTGAAAGATACAATTCTCACAGTGAGCACTTATGCTGATTTGATTGTAATGCGCCATCCAATCGAAGGTAGTGCCAGATATGCAAGCGTAGTATCTGACAAACCTATTATCAATGCTGGTGACGGTTCAAATCAGCATCCAACACAATGTATGCTCGATTTATATTCTATTCGCAAAACTCAAGGAACACTTGAAAACATTAATCTTTTTCTTGTTGGCGACTTAA
>CAZOHR010000056.1:4366-11198 GCA_964579045.1 uncultured Bacteroidales bacterium
CACGGACGCACAGTTCATTCATTACTACAAGCAATGTCAGAATTTAATCCAATTTTTAACTTTGTTTCTCCTCCTACACTTAGAATGCCTCAAGAATACAAAGACTTTTTGGACGCTAAAGGAATTAAATATTACGAGCACGACGAGCTTAACGACAATATCAAACATGCCGACATTATTTATGTAACCAGAGTTCAAAAAGAAAGATTCTCTGACCCAATGGAATATGAAAAAGTTAAAAATGCCTATGTTTTAAAAAATAAAATGCTTGACGGAACAAAAGACAACCTAAAGATCATGCATCCACTACCAAGAGTTAATGAAATTGACACTGATGTTGATGCTAATCCAAAGGCCTATTACTTTGAGCAAGCAGAAAATGGTGTATATGCACGTATGGCGTTGATGTGTCACATTTTGGGAATTAGATAATTAGTTTAAGAATTTAAGAAAAAACATAAGATATGAAAAGTGAATTAAAAGTAAAAGCAATTGAGAAAGGCACTGTAATAGATCATATTCAAGCCGAAAACTTATATAAAATCATGTCTATTATTGGCATTGAAAAAATAGATACCCAGATATTTATCGGTAACAATCTTGATAGTGTGAAATTTGGCAAAAAAGCAATTATAAAGATTGCTGATAAATTTCCATCTATGGACGATGTAAACAAGATTGCCCTTATCGACCCGAATGCTGTTATAAATATTATTCGTGACTATCAAGTGGTTGAAAAGAAAAAGGTTGAGCTACCAGAAACTATTTCGTCATTTGTAAAATGTATAAATCCAAAATGTGTAACAAACCACGAAAAGGTAGAAACTCAATTTTCCGTTATGGTAAAAGATGGAAAAGTCAATTTAAAATGCTATTATTGCGAAAAAATAACTGGTCAGAACAATATTGAAGTAATTCGATAGTTCTGCATTAAATTAGTTTACTATGAAAAGATTTCTAGTCTGTGGTATTAGTCTATTGATTCTAACTACGGCATTTGCTCAAACTAAAACAAATATTGTGAATAACAATAATGATTTTGCATTTGAGCTTTTTGTTAAGATTTGTGAATCTGACACTACCAATGTTTTTATCAGTCCAATTAGTATCTCGTCGGCATTAGCCATGGCTTATGATGGAGCAAAAGGTAAAACTGCAAAAGAAATGCGCTTTGCTTTAAAATTCTCTAAAAGTCAAGAAGAATCCCACAAAGAAATAACCGATTTGCTTAGTTACTACAAGAATAATAAACAAGGAATCTTCACGATTGTAAATGCAGCAGTAGCTCAAGAAAAATATGAGTTTCTCGAATCATATTTTGCATTATTGAAAGATTATGATGCAATAATCAAGACTGCCGATTTTAAAGACGCTACAAAACGAGAAGAAGCAAGACAGCAGATTAATAAGTGGGTGATGGATAACACCAATGACAAAATCAAAGACCTACTTGATAAAACTTGTCTTGATGAAATGACTAGACTTGTGTTACTAAATGCTATTCATTTTAAAGCTGATTGGAAATATGCCTTCCCTGAAGATCAAACCAGACAAATGATATTTTATGGAGAGCACCGTCAGTATATTTCTTCTTTTATGCACATTCGCGAGAAGTTTAAATTCTACAAGGACGAAGATGTTATGATTATCGAAATCCCTTACAAAGATGATCAAGCATCAATGTTTATTATCGTGCCGAAAGAAGGAACTAAAATTAATGACTACTGCAAGAATATGAATTATTCTTATTTCGCAAATCTAGAATCGAAACTTACAGAGCAACTTATTGATATTCAGATGCCGAAGTACAAAATTGAGGAAAAATACAAACTTAAAGATCAGTTAGAGTCTATGGGCATGTTGCTGGCATTTACAAACTCTGCAAATTTTAATAAAATGAATGGACGTAGCGACTTAATGATTGATGATGTTATTCACCAATCCTTTATTGAAGTTGATGAGAAAGGGACTGAAGCGGCGGCGGCTACTGCAGTAATTGTACGCGAGAAATCGGCACCTCAACCAATTTTTGTCAATATTAACAGACCATTTGTTTTTCTAATCAAAGAAAATTTAAAAGGTTCAGTACTTTTCCTTGGTAAATTTAATAATCCAGAATTATAGTCAACAATGAAAAGCAGTCTTTTAATATTAGGTTTATCGATACTGTCATTTGTTGCAAATGCTCAGTTTGGCTACAAAGATACGTTGCCAGTTAATTCTGGCATTGAAATCAGCTATAAAGTTGTCAATTCTAAGCTATTTGATAAAAACAGTCCTGCACAGATAAGACTAAAGTTAAAAAACACAAACGAATATGCAGTAAATGTTAAATTTGAGATTGAATATAGTGTAGATTTAACAAAAAGTTACAGTAGTGGTGGATTGGAAATTTGCATCCCAGTAAAGACTGCAAGAACTGGCAAAATGAGCGGACTTGTTTTTGAATTGAACACTACAGATAAGGAAATATTTGAAGCAGAAAACGCCGAATGGGAGTTTCTTCGTTTCGATGTTGAACAAATAGAGAATTGTGAAAATAAATAAACGTTAACTTAATTTTTAAACTTGGTGAATATGAAGAAATTATTTTATTTAATGATCCCTGCGATGTTCTTTTTCGCTTGCAATAATGCAGAAACAAAGAAAGGTGATGAAAAATGTTGTGATAATAAAGAAGATTGCAGTACAACATGCAAAGATATGGTAACAGTTGATTCTTTACTTGCAAATCTTGAGTCGTTTGTTGACAAAGAAGTAAAAGTTTGTGGAAAATGTTCTCATGTATGTCAAGAATCAGGTAGAAATATTTTTCTTACCGCTCCAGATGTTGACTCATTAATGGTTATTGGTAAAGCTGGCGAAGGAATCGACAAATTTGACAGTAATCTTGCTGGTAAAAACATTATGTTGATTGGAACACTCAAAAAAGTTGAAGTTGAAAGCGAAGATGCAGAAGTTCATCACGAAGTTGAATTCCAGTATTATATTGATGTTACAGAAGCAAAAGAATGTAATGGATGTAGCTCAGAAAAATCTGGTTGCACAAGCAAAGGCGATTCTAAATGTTGTCCAGAAAGCAAAGGCTGTGGCGACAAAAAAGAAGGCTGTAGTGGTGACACCAAAGGTTGCGGTGGCGACAAAAAAGAAGGCTGCAAACATGCAGAATAAAACTTCTCCAAATATTATTTAAGAGCCTCTGTAGAGGCTTTTTTTTTGTGGTATAGGGATAAAATCTTTTCGAACAGGGTTCTATTGTTCTATTGTTCTATTGTTCTATTGTTCTTCTGTTCCTCTGTTCTATTATTCTTCTGTTCAAATTTTTTGTTAAATCAGAACATTTGAGCATTCGATGTTTGAACTGAGATTTGAAGTACGAACAGAGGAACAGAAGAACAATCGAAGTAAGAACAGGGGAATGCATAAAGTGGGAGATTTCGATGTTTTAACTAAGGTTTGAAGTACGAACAGAAGAACATTAGAACATTCGAAGAACGAACAGAGGAATAGCATAAAGCGGGAGATTTCGATGTTTGATGAAAGTTTGAAGGACGAACATTTGAACAATCGAACAATCGAAAGACGAACAGTGGAAAAGCATAAAGCGGGAGATTTCGATGTTTTAACTAAGGTTGGATGTACGAACATTCGAACAATAGAACAATCGAAGGAAGAACATGGGGATACGCATAAACTGGGAGATTTCGATGTTTGATGAAAGTTTGAAGGATGAACATATGAACAATCGAAGGAAGAACATGGGGATACACCGCTCCCGCAAGATTGCATCTTGTGGGAAGATTAAACTAATAACAACACGATTTAATCTTGCGGCAACTGGGGTTCTATTGTTCTTCTGTTCTATTATTCTTCTGTTCTATTATTCTTCTGTTCAAATTTTTTACTAAATCAGAACATATGAGCATTCGATGTTTGATCTGAGATTTGAAGGACGAACAGAAGAACATTAGAACATTCGAAGAACGAACAGAGGAATAGCATAAACTGGGAGATTTCGATGTTTGATGAAAGTTTGAAGGACGAACAATCGAACATTAGAACAATCGAAGGAAGAACATGAGATTAGCTTAGGATTTAGTTTGTGCTAGTCGTAAAATTTATTTTTAGGGTTTTATGAAGTTGTAACATCTATACTACTTCCATTTTATTATCCCTACTTTTAGGTTTTCCAATTCCCATTAAATTTCCTATTTTTGCAAAAACTTAAAGATGGCGGATTCTACGAAAAAAGTTGCATTTTTTACTCTTGGCTGTAAACTTAATTTTGCAGAGACTTCAACTATTTCGAGATTTTTTCTCGAGAAAAATTTCGAAGCGGTTAAATTCTCCGAGGAAGCTGACTTTTATGTTATAAATACCTGTTCTGTTACATCAAATGCAAATAAAAAAAGCCGTAATGCAATTTCGCGGGCTCTTACATTAAATCCAGAAGCTGTAATAATTGTTACCGGCTGCTATGCTCAACTAAAACCTGAGGAGATTAAAAATATTTATGGCGTTGACTATATTTTTGGAGCAAATAACAAAGAAGAAATCGAAAGAATAATTGAAATCGCAGGCAAACAACAAAATACTGGTGTTATAACCACCGATCACAAAGAAATGAAAACCTTCTTCCCTGCTGTGTCAAAAGGAGACAGAACTCGGGCATTTCTGAAAATTCAAGATGGCTGTGACTACTTTTGCGCTTACTGTACAATTCCATACGCACGAGGAAGAAGTCGCAATCAGACAATTGACGAGACTGTAAAACAAGCTCAAAGTGTTGCTTCGGAAGGGATAAAAGAAATAATTATCTCGGGCGTAAATGTAGGCGATTTCGGAAAATCAACAGGCGAAAACTTTTTTGATCTGCTAAAGGGATTATCCAAAGTCGAAGGAATCGAAAGAATAAGAATAGGAAGTATTGAGCCAAACTTGCTAACAGACGAAATTATTGAATATATGGCATCAGAAAATAAAATTATGCCTCATTTTCATATTCCTCTTCAAGCTGGTAGTGACGAAATGCTTAAACTTATTAACAGGAAATACGACACCGCTTTCTACAAATCAAAAATAGATAAGATTAAAAACTTGATTCCTGATGCGTTTATCGGAATTGACTTAATTGTTGGTGTTAATGGTGAAACTGATGAGTTATTTGCTCAAACTCAGAATTTTGTCGAATCGCTCAACATTTCTTTTATTCATCACTTTCAGTATTCCGAAAGAGAAAACACCAGAGCAATTAGTTTCACTCCAAAAGTAAGCCCTCAGCAAAAGCTGCATAGAGCTAAAATCATTACTGAAATATCCGACCAAAAACACAAAGACTTTTTAGAATCCCAAATTGGTAAAAAGTTTAATGTTTTGTTCGAATCGGACAAGAAAAATAATAAAATGCATGGCTTTACCGAAAACTACATAAAAGTTGAAACAACATACAACAAAGATCTTGTCAATAAAATTAAAGAAGTAATAATTTGCGGTTTTGCCGATAATGAAACAATGACAATAAATAAAGATGTTCTACCATTATATTAGTGGGTAAAAATGCATTTTGCCACCCCACCCCTACTATCCCTAAAGGGAAGCCATGCGCACTTTGTAGCATCTATCATGCGTGCGTCAGGATCCCTTTAGGCCATTGAGCTCGTCGAAATGAGGAAAACAAGGGTGTGGCGGGAAAAGCAAAAAATTATAAATCTAATTTTGTAATTGACGAATATTTTATTAAATTAGTGGTAGAACCGAAATATAATTAAAAAATTACATTCACCACAGCGGAACTCATCTTCCATTAAGTTCATGGTAGAAAAACAAATAAAACAAATAAAATAAAACAATGAACCTAGAAGTCCTAACATCCAAAGTAGTACAAATAGCCAAAAGTGCTGGCGCAATTATTCGCGAAAACATAAATAAAAGGAACAAACTCGAGATTGAGACTAAAGGATTAAACGACTTTGTTACTCACATTGATAAAGCCTGTGAGTTATTGATTGTAACTGAACTCGAAAAACTAATTCCCGAAGCAGGTTTTATCGCTGAAGAAAACACATCTATAAAAATTGGCGAAGAATTTAATTGGATAATAGACCCTTTGGACGGAACTACAAATTTCATTCATGGCTTTTTCCCATGCGCTGTCAGCATTGGGTTAAAGCAAAACGATGAAATAATACTTGGAGTAGTTTACGAAGTTGGTGCAGATGAATGTTTCTTTGCTTGGAAAAATGGTGGCGCTTGGTTAAACAATCAAAAGATAGAAGTTTCACGCAAACCGCTATTCAAAAATGCACTTCTCGCAACTGGATTTCCTTACCACGAGTTCAATCCATTGGAGAAATATATGTCGCTCCTCACCTATCTCACAAAAAACACGCAAGGAATTCGCAGACTTGGTTCGGCTGCCACCGACATGGCTTATGTGGCTTGTGGTCGTTTCGATGGATTCTACGAATATGATCTTAAACCCTACGATGTTGCAGCAGGAATAGTGATTGTTAGAGAAGCTGGTGGACAAAACTGCGACTTTAAGGGCGGTGATGATTATCTCTTTGGAAAGGAAATAGTGGCATCAAATAGTCTAATTTTCGAGGAGTTTAAGACGATCGTTAAAAAATTCATGGCTAATTAACAAAATATTCACACTTTGATGCCTCTTATTTAAATTATTAAAACTAAATTGCATAAAAATACATATATCTATGAAACGGATTTTTTACATATTAGCTTTTGTATTAATGAGTTCTATCTCATTCGCAAACCTTGAAGTTTATTTCATGTATGCAACTTTCAATTCTCCTGATGGGCCATACCTTGAAAC
>CAZOHR010000056.1:11298-15518 GCA_964579045.1 uncultured Bacteroidales bacterium
TTTTATACAGAGATATATAATACCGACAAGCTTATTACTGGAGAGTTTATGGTTAGATACTTTATCGAGAGTTTTGAAACTTACAAGGAAATCGACACATACAGTAGATTTAAAAAGCTCAGTGCAGCAGCAATAATTCCTTTTATTGGGGAAATGAATATCGAAAATCTTCCATCAGGAAATTACAATCTTGTAGTAGAGGTAAAAAATCGTGAAAATCTGACCTTACAAAAGACAAAGTTTTTCTTTCAACGTAGTAATTCTAGCGCCAATGATTTGAATGCATTAAACGAAATGATTAAAAACTTTGACATAAGCTCAAGTTTTACAGGTTCGATGACAAATCGTGATTCGTTGAAAGAATATATTTCTTGTTTAAGACCAATTGCAGATATTGACGAACAGAGATTTATCGACTATCAAGTTGATGTTGCAAGTTTAGATGAGTTACAAAATAATTTTATTCAATTCTGGTTAAAACGCAATAATGTAGAACCAGGCGAACTTTGGAGACAATACAAAGAACAAGTTGATTATGTTGACAGAAATTATCGCACTCCAATTAACAGAGGTTACGAAACAGACAGAGGAAGAGTTTATCTTCAATATGGAGTTCCTAATGACATATATGTCTCAGGTCATGAACCTAATTCCTATCCTTATGAGATATGGCATTACTACAGAATAATGAATGAAAACAACAAGAAATTCATTTTCTACAATCCAAATATAGCTGGAAAGGAATATGAGTTATTACACTCTGATTTAACAGGAGAAACAAAAACACCAAACTGGGAAAGATTGCTAAGTAAGAGAAATAACACTCTCTACGATCAGGATGCTATGAATTCCGATGGTGCATGGGGTAGTCGAGCGTTGGATGAATACAATAAATAGAACGAATGCAGCCTGTACTTTTAAAAGGTAGTAATGCCTCATATATCTTTTTCCCAGAAGAAGAATCTACAATATTATCGCGTAATAAATTCTCAGTAGTTTATATTGCAGCTCACGCAGTTACCAAAGAAAAGGTAATTTGCAAGCATATTCTACCTGCGTTTTTCAACAATCAGAAAGCCAGACTTAAATATTTTATTGAGGCGTCTGTAACACTTGATCATATAGGTATTGCTAAAACTATAGATCTCATTTTTGCAGAATCACAGGTTTTTATTGTTCAAGAATTTGTTTATGGATACAGTCTTAAGGACTTGCTAAACAACAGAGAGTATCTCGATTACAGATACAATAATTTCTTTTTCAAGATATTGGCTAAAACACTCGATGTATTATCATATCTTCATTCGAACAATATTACTTTATATGATTTGAAACCTTCGAACATTATGGTGATGGAGCGTGATGGAAATATGGACCTTAATAATCCTGAAATTAAGATTATTGACATAGGCGGTTTACGCACATCCTTTCAACCACTTACATTAGATTCGGTTGGAAAACCATATAGTTATATATACGCCAGTCCAGAACAGGTTTTTGGCTTTGATGAACTGGTAGGCGAACATTCCGACATTTTTGCCGCTGGGTTAATCCTATATGAAATAATAGCAAAAGAACCCGCGCTTAAACCTGCAAATCCAGTAATGCTAAAGCGTATGCAAACAGTAATAAAAATTGAAAAGCACTACAGATTTGATGATGAAACTTATTTTGTTATTTCTCGAGCTACTGTTAAGCCCGAATTTATCAAATCTGCTGCTGAGGCTACTGAAGATGAGAGAAAACTTGCAATCGTAAAATCGCTTGGCAAACGATATCAGACAGCACAAGATTTTAAATCCGACTTGCTTGATTTAATTATTTGATTATTTTTACCAAAAAATTTAACTTAAACATATATGACTGACGAAGAAAAAATGATAAGAGAATCCTTTGAACAAAGGAGCTGGGCTGAAACAAAATCTAACAATTCTTGGGATATTTTCAAAATATTGGGTGAAGTTGTCAGCGGTTTCGAGCATCTGTCACAAATAGGACCATGTGTTTCTATCTTTGGCTCGGCTCGCACTCAACCGGAAAACAGATATTACAAAATGGCATCAGAGACTGCATATTTACTTACTCAAAGAGGATTTGGGATTATCACTGGCGGTGGTCCTGGTATTATGGAGGCAGGAAATAAAGGTGCTACAGAAGGTAACGGAAAATCTGTTGGTTGCAATATCAAACTTGAATTTGAACAATATGCCAACAAGTATATAGACCATGACAAACTAGTAACTTTTGATTATTTCTTTGTTCGCAAGGTTATGTTTATGAAATATTCTCAGGGTTTTGTAGTTCTCCCAGGTGGTTTTGGAACTTTTGATGAGTTATTCGAAGCTATCACACTAATACAAACAAAGAAAATTGCAAAGTTCCCTATTGTACTCATGGACAAAGCTTATTGGACTGGCTTATTTGTATGGGTAAAAGAAGTAATGTTAGAAAAAGAACACAATATTTCTGCTGGTGATTTGGATCTTTTCCACATTGTTGACACACCAGAAGAGGCTGCAAAAATAATTGATGACTTCTATCAGAATTACAAGCTAAAACCGAACTTCTAAGAGATTTTTATTTTGATAATACGATACCTGCATACTATAGTGTGCAGGTATTTTTTTTGTTCTTGTGCCTTCTACTTTAAATTTTCAATGGCTTAAAGATTATGTCAGAAAATTTTAAGCTGCCCATACAGGGCGCAGCTATCATTGAGACTTCTAAAAAGAGGCTTTGCCTCTTTTTGAAATAAATCAGACTTTCAGCCTGATTTAGCCATCGCCATTTTTCTAAGATTTTAAGGATTAAAAGTTACTAAAACAATTTCGAATTTTCAGGCTGAAGGCCTGATTTATTTCAAGCTGAAGCCTTGCTTCAGCTTGACAGAACAAATTCCACTTTCGCACTGAAAGTGCAGCTTAAAAAAATGCAAAAGGCAAAATCCTGCGACCCAAACCAATGAGAAGTAACGACTTAAGCCTTTAAAACATTTTGAATAAACTCATCTGGTAATCCAGTTATTTTTGAGATAGAATCTTCGTCCATACCATCTTTACTAAGTCTGGATACTAAATGCTCCAGTGATTCCCCAATCTCAATAATATTCATATCAGGATCATAAAGCCTTACAACCTTTTGTCGCCATGGTTGTTCTCGCAACTCGTGTACAAATTGCACATTATGGATGATAAGGTTTGTAACCATTTCCTCAATATTGTCGCATTCAAAATAAAGTTCAAAATTATTCCCACCACTAATCACTGGTTTATTATCGATAAGTCTCTCATAATGGGATTTTAGATGAATTGCAAAGTCACCATGAAAAGTAATGTTCTCACCAAAATCGTACTTAACTTTTTGATTTAACAAATTTTCATAAAACTCCCGAGATCGTTGCATATCGGAAACTGTTATAAGAGAACAAATATATTTCATCACTAAAGAAAAAACTTACATTCAACAAAAAAGTGCTTATACAGGAAACTCTCTCAATGACTCATGAATTCCTTTATGAATTTCGTACCAGAAATCGTATGATGCATCTTGCTTATTTGCATCAAATTTTGCTACCCACATATTAAGTTCATCGTTATCGGTAACTAATTCTTGTTTTTTCTTAAGGAAAGTGTAAACATAGTCCATATTACGTTCCGATTCCCAAAAAACAGAAGAGTTACGGCTATTTATACGACTAGCAGCCATATCAATTGACTTAAGGAAGCACTCCTTATCGCCAAATAATTCTTGAACAATATCAGGCATTATATCTTCAGCCCAAGCTCGGTGAAAACGGCAAATACCAAGATTGTCAAGAATAAATTCTTTTTTCATTCTAGTAGCACTTAATTGCCCAAGTTTTCGAGGAGAAATAAACTCACGACCATAATCATTATAGTATTTACCCATAATTCCCATCGGAGAAAGTACTCCTGGTGTCCAATATTGGTTAGGTACCATCCAACCCTGACGAGCAAAAGCTGTGTAAACAAATTTATCCATCATATCTCTTGATTTGGATTTTGTCCAAGCTCTTGCAATTTTTCGTGCTCCAAGACGCAAATCTATTTTTGAGTTTTCTTTGACAATCTCCTCTAACATAGCAATGCCAATATTTGCATTATGCATGGAGTCATTTACTAGGTCGAAGTTTTCGGGAGAGAATTTAGGTTTATCTTTTATACCCAGTTCTTCTGGCTCGATAAGTCCACAGTCGATGC
>CAZOHR010000057.1:0-8309 GCA_964579045.1 uncultured Bacteroidales bacterium
TTTATATAAGCAAAAAAAAGAGCCGCAAAAGCGGCTCTTCAATCTGTTAGTTAATCACGAGTTTGTTGATATATTCTTTTTCACCAACATATACTTTTACAAAGTAAACACCAGTTTCAAGATTTCTAAGATCTATTTTAGTGATATCAGTTTCAGGAGTAATGCTTATTACGGCTTGTCCTAAAACATTAGTAACTTTAATAAAATCAGCAACTACGCCTTCCATAGAAACAGTAACTTCATGCTTTGCAGGATTAGGGAATATATTAAAACTTATATCATTATTTACAATACCGTTAGTCCAAGAAACTGTGAAAGGTTCTGTTACGATACATCCAGCAGCATCAACCACCATTACAGAATAGTTTGCAGGTATCAAGCCATCAATAGAAGTAGTTGTTTCATCAGTTGACCAAAGAATTTCAAAAGGTTCCGTTCCACCAACAATTACAACAGATGCAGAACCATCAGCAACTAATTCGCCCGAAGCCTGAACAACGTCAACCGTGACAACTGGAGCTTCACCAACAAAAATTAAGTCAGTAATCACAAGTTCATCACTACCATTAATATTAGTTACTGTTAGTCTGACGGTATAAGTACCAGGTAAAGTATAAATATGGATTGGGTTGGCGTCTGAGCTTGTCGAAGATCCGTCGCCAAAATCCCAAGCCCATGAAGTTGGATTTCCTGTACTTAAATCTGTAAATTGAACTGTTAAAGTGCCACAACCAGTGGTTTCGTCAGCTTCAAAATCAGCAACAGGTAAAACACCTACAGTATTTACGGTAATTCCAGCAGTAGCAGTACATCCATTATCATCAGAAACAACAACAGAATAGTAACCACCAACTAAATCAGCCAAAGTCATCGAATTTCCAGCAGTATTTGTTGTTCCACTTGGAGTCCAAGTTCCAGTAAATGGAGCAGTACCACCAGTAATGTCAACAGTTGCATAACCATCATTTGCACCAGCAGCAGTTTCATCAGTTGCAGACATATTCAAAGTAAATGAAGGATAGATTTCTACAACAGCAGAACCTTGATTTCCCCAGCATCCTGCAGCAGACTGAGCTCTAAAGTAATATGTCCCACTTGTAGAAACTAACTGTGAACTTGAAGCAGTTGTAGTACTAGTACCATTATTAGTAGTATTCTGCCAATAGATTGTTCCACCTGTTCCACCAGTTGCAGTTAAAGTCTTTGAGCCACCACATTGTGTTCCACCACCAGTAACAGTAACATCAGTAGGAACAGTATTTATTGTAACAACTGCAGAACCCTGTGTTCCCCAGCATCCGCCAACAGCTTGAGCTCTAAAATAATAAGTTCCACTTGTTGAAACAGACTGCGAAGCAGAAGCTGTTGTAGTACTTGTACCATTATTTGTTGTATTCTGCCAGTAAATTGTTCCACCAGTTCCACCAGTAGCATTTAATGTCATTGAGCCACCACATTGAGTTCCACCACCAGTAACTGCAACAGCAGTAGGCACAGCGTTAACCACAATGTAATTTGTTTTTGTTTCTGAATCATTTCCAGTAGCATTTGTTGCACTTAAAACAACTGTATATGTACCAGGAGCAGAATAAGTATGTGAAGGATTCTGTAGTGTTGAAGTTTGAGTATCTCCAAAGTTCCAAGCCCAAGAAGTTGGTGTTCCTGTACTTAAATCTGTAAACTGAACAGCTAGGGTTCCGCAACCGCTTGTAGCATTAGCACTAAAATTTGCAACAGGAGCAACAGCCGCAGAAACTAAATTAAAGTTATAATCTTCAACCTCGCCATAACCTGAGTTTCCACATGGAGTAGCATTTGGAGTATAACTTGTATTGGTATCATGTAATCTTACACGAACTCTCACATTTCCTGCAGTAGCAGTTGCTGGAACAATAATATTTCCTGTATATGGACCAACTCCGTTTGCTGAAGAAAACATTGCTTCGCCAGCGTCAACAAAATCGCCATCTCTATTCCAGTCAACCCAGATTAAACCCTGATCAGTTGCATAGCCACTAGTAATTGTAATAGTAAATGCATAAGTTGAACCTATAGTTAAATCTGTTGATGTAACAGTAAAATCTGAATAAGTAGAAGCTGTAGATGTCTTGTTAATTGTGTTACATTGGAATCTGCTAATGTATTCATATGCAGAGCTATTTGAACCTGCTGGGCAATAAGCAGGAGGATTAACAACAATATAAGCTAACTTTGTCTCGGTGTCATTGCCAAAAGCATTAGTGGCAGTTAAAGCAACCTGATATGTTCCAGCTGTATTATAAACAACAGCAGGATTCTGAGAGGTTGAAGTTGCAGGAGTTCCACCATCAAAAGTCCAAGCCCATGAAGTAGGATTATTTGTTGACAAATCTGTAAAGTTAACAGTACCTCCAACAGTAACTGTAGTTACATCTGCACTAAAGTTTGCAACAGTTGGAGTTGTGTTTGGATTAACAGTAATATAGTTTGTTTTAACCTCATCATCTGATCCCAAACCGTTTGATACAGTAAGAGTAACAGTATAAACGCCAGCTGTAGAATATACATGAACCGGGTTTTGAACAGTTGAAGTCTGAGAATCTCCAAAATTCCAGGCCCAAGATGCTGGGTTTTGTGAAGCATCAGTGAAAGTTACTGATTGTCCTTCTAAGATTGTAGTTGGAGTACCACTAAAAGCAGCAACTGGAGGATTAGCAGCAGTTGGTATTATGCTCTCATTAATATAAGGGGCTCTATCTTGCTTTGTTCCAACAACACAATATGTCTCACCAGTAAATGAAGGAACAGTCAAAGAAACACTTGTTCCAGCTCCACTCCATTCAGCATCTAGTAAAACATTATTTTTCGAAATTGCAACATAAGTATAAGGCTCTGTTGTTACTGTCAAACTAGTTGCACCTTGCATAGGATTTGCAAAACTCAAAGTAAGTGCATCAGGAACAGTCATATAAGGCAAAATTGAAGGATCACCAGACAAATGGTAGATTTCCCAATAATATTTTTTATATGAGGATGTACTTGCATCAACAGCTAAATTTCCTTTGTGTACAATCTGGCGTCCAGAATAATACCAATTTGAATAAGCTTCGCCGTTTTCGTGCCATATTCCGTCATAAGCACCTAGACCAGTATTTGCATATGTATGATTGTCAGCATTTGCAGTAGTTATTGCAATACTTGTGAGGCCAATACCCCAATACACGTCTTCGTTCCAATAACTAGAGTTTGAAGTTCCAATATAACCAATAGCTCCTTCATTTTGAGCATATATAATCATTTCACCAAAAGCGTCGCTTTGATTAAACTCAAATGACAAACAGCAATTTGCTACTAAAAATGGATACTTATTAATATTATTCAAATTAGCGATTTCAGAACGTGGGAAATTAGGATCTGCCCATCCGTCATAATCACAATGCGCAGTATAATTAGCAAATCCAAGACCAGCACCAATTTTTGCTCTAATATCAGCATCGGCAGCAGAACTTGCAGAACTCATAACTTGGTATGGGCCAGTAGTTAAAGTATGGAAATAAGCGTAAATGTTGCTAAATCCATGAGCAGTGTTAAAATATTCGTTAATGCCATAATAGATAGTTCCATCACCATGAGAAGGAGCATAAGTTGCATCTACTCCAGCAATTAACATACATTTATCAAGATATGCAGGATCTGGCATAGTGTACTGCTCATATGGTAATATTTTATTTAAGGCATTTGCTAATTCTGTTGTAGAGTTTGCAGAAATACGTCCATAATACAAGTCTGGAATATAATCACTTGCACCATCGTATGTTGCAAAATAAACATCAGTGATATGGGAACTTGATGGTGTACTAGCAGTAGAGGCAAAACCTGGAATAGCATATGTTCCACTATGGTCACCAACGATTAAAACATACAATGGAGCTGGATTTGTTGGTGTTCCAGCATCATATAAACCTTCGAGGTAAGTTTTAATTGCAGTATTAGTTGTTCCTGTAGCTACATAATACTCAATAACATTATAACCTTGTTTTGTTTTCCACTGAACAAATGGTTCGAGTGTTGCTTCAAATGCTGTATTAGCTACAATTACATATTTTATTGGAGCTGCATAATTTGAAAAAGCATCTTTTGCAGCAGGAGCTATATAATTTAACATCGACTGAAATGAACCTTCAAATTCAGGAGAATAATATTTATTCTTCATTTCCTCAGTTAAAGCCAAATCAGCATTAACAAATACTACTTCAAAATCGAGATTATTATAAACTATCAATGTATTCTCTACTGGATTGTAATGATATGGTCTAATTTCGATTCTACCCATTCTTAAACCACGCATAACACCATGAATTTCAGTTTGAACTAAAGGAGTAGTTTCATATTCATCAGTATTATAATACTCTTGATCCATTACAAATATTTGCTCTTCAGGAGTACTACTTTTACTGTATGAAGGCTGTGTAGGTTCGATTCTACTAATTCCATAATCATCAAGATTTATTACCTCTTCATCATAACCTTTAATGAGCACCTGAATTTCGGCACCATAAGGCACTTCTATCAACTTACTAATAACTGGCAAGTTTGCCTGCCCTACGTTTGCAGGTCTTGTCATTCCTTCAACCTCCATCATGGAGAACACGCCATTAACATCTGTTTTGTTTTCAAGTTTAAGTTCCTTGATTTGAACTTTGGCAGAAAACGATTCAGGATTTAAGCCCTTTAGCTCCAGTTGGTTTTGTCCTGCAGATAATGGAATTACCTGAGTAAGTTGCGCAAATGCAGAAACGCATAATACCACAGCAATCATCGAAAGTAGTAATTTTCTCATAACTCTAAATTTTTATTAATAACTTGTTTCTCTAACAATAAAATCAAGACTGCAACACTTAAATAATAGTTGCATTATATTTTCTAAAATTCGCAAATTTTTCACAGATTTGATTGAATTTAAATCACATTTAGACAAAAGATTCTAATAAGCTATTATTCGTCATATTTTACTTAGATTGCCATTATGAAACATACAATTGCGAACTATTATAGCGTTTTGTGAGTTTTAAAATAAATAACGCATAATTACATTACAAGTTGATGGATTTCCGATATATCTTAAATCACAATCGACAAAATCGTTAAAATCTTCAGAAACTATGATTTTTCAAATGTAAATCACAATTAGCTTCATAAACATAATAACAAGGATCGTCGCAGGCATATTCAAAATATTCAGTCTTTACATATGAATCATTGATGACAAGGTAAGTTCTTCCAGCACGTACATATTCGGCAACAATGGTGTATTTCTGATCAGGTACAACAGAAATCCAGATAGAATTCTCACTTGTTTCTCCTTGCATATATATTTCAGAAGCAAAGGCATATCCTGAATAAACAGTATAATTTACTTCTTCTGAATTTAATATCATATTAAATTGCAATTCCATATCTACTCGAGCTGGAATTGTATCAAAACAATACTCGCAATCAATAGTTTCACTATCTTCATAAGGCTCCACATCATCATCACATGAACAAATGAGCAAACTTAAAATAATGACACTAATACTTAATAATATATTTATATTTTTCATTCGTTTCATTTTTTCTAACACTAATCAAAGTTTTTATCCCGACTGAATAGAACAGTGGTTTTGTTTGATAGATTGGTAAATTAAGATAATCGCACATAAAATAAATCCTAAAAACCCTACCAGTATTCAATAACAAACCGGCAGAAGGTGAAGCAATCATATCTCTTGAAACTTTTAAGTGCATACCGTCGTGTTCGCCCCAATAATATGTCGCCCTTACCCCGCAGAAAGCACTCAAATATGAGTTAGTACCAGTTTTGAAAAGTTTAAAATTTTTGTCTAGTTTAAAATAAAACCCCTTTCTATCCTCACGTAATTGGTAAAATGAATTTTCTGCATAAGGGTATAAGATACTCCTCTCACCGCCACGAAACATTAAGCCAGTTTCGACGCTAAATCCATATCTATCTTCGGTAAGAACAGTGTGAAATGTCATTAAAAAGTCATTACCGTTAAAAATCATATCAAAGCCTAGCCCTATTCTGCTATAATATGGATAATGATAATCCTTAATTTTTAGTTTTCTGACAATCTTTTTTGTTTGACGATCACCACTACATTTTGCTAAAGTTCTAGAAGTATAAACACCATTTATTGTATCCGAAATAGATACTCCATTTTCGAGAAACCATGTTAGTATTTCAGAATTGCCACCAGTAATTGCTAACTCTACAGGTGTCATTCCATACATGTTTTTACTCATTTTTATTTCATCAGAAAATGTTTGAAGAAAAAACAAATTCCCGTTTTCTGCAGCCAAATGGAACAAAGTTGAACTATCTTGTAAAACAATATCAGAATTGGCGTCACATAATTTCATTAACATGACCAAGCTATCATGTTTATTTTTAACCGCATAGCATAATGGAGTGTATTTAGTTACGTCTTCGATGTCCAATATTGCATCATAATAAAGCAACATATCCGCAGTTTCGTTATATCCGTATATTGCAGCATAATGTAAAGCTGTACGACCAAAAACATCTTGATGGTCAATATTAGCTCCATTTCTGATTAAAATTTCGGCAGTACTCAAATAATTATTTTTTACAGCAGATATCAAAGGTGTAATCTTAAAATCAAAAGAACCAGCATTAATATCAGCATTCTTGCTTATTAAATATTGCACAACAGAATCATGTCCAGATTGTGCAGCAAACATGAGCGCACTTACACCATAATAATCTGTATAATTAACATCGGCTGCTTTTGTCTCTACGAGAGTTTTAACAGAATCCAGAATACCAAGGTCTGCTGCTAAAAGTAGTTCTTCGCCCACATCAGAATAATCACTCCCTTGATACTGAGCTACAGCACTAAAAAACGCAGATAAAAAACACAATATGATAACCAATCTCTTCACAAGAGCAAATTTAGAATTTTTTCTCTATCAAAAATCGTTCTAAAAATAATTATTTTAAGCTACTAAGATTTTTTTTTATATTTTTGTGCCATTAGGCCCCTTAGTTCAATGGATAGAATATAAGATTCCGGTTCTTACGATGGAGGTTCGAATCCCCCAGGGGTCACGGAGGAAGTGCCTAAAGTACTTAGAGTGCCTACCCTTCGACTCCGCTCAGGGGGCGGCCTGTCTAAAGTACTTAAGTTGCTCTTAGTAATAAATATGAAAAAAATTCTCATAGACCTGTTAAAGCTTTCTAACCTAAATTGTGGGTTGGGTCAGGTGGCTTTTAACTATGGGAAAAACTTGGCTAAGGCCAATACAGAGTTTGAATTACATTTTTTAGTACCCCGCGAATTTGAGAATCAATTTGGAAGTGAGAACATCATTTATCACACAAAATCAGGTCTAAAGAAATACCTTAAGAAAAACAAATTTGATTTGTGGCATTGCATTCATCAAGATCCAGATATTATGCCCGAGGCTGGAACAAAGATTTTGATGACAATTCACGACCTTAATTTCCTCGGTGAGAAATCGGAAAGGAAATCAAGAAAAAGACTTCAGGAATTACAAAAACGTGTGGACAAATGCTCAGATTTTGCATTTATTTCTGCATTTTCTAAAAATGTTGCCTGTTCAAATTTAAACTTTGATGCAAAAAAAACTGACATTACATACAATGGTGTAATTACTGTTGAAAAAGAAACTAATCCTCTGAAATTTTCTGGAGAATTCTTTTTTAGCATTGGAGTATTAAAACCGAAGAAGAATTTTCACTCGCTTATTCCTGTTATGAAGTTTTTCCCTGAAATAAAACTTGTAATTGCTGGAGATAAATCAGGATCATATTATAAGGAATTAGTTAAAACTGCAAACAGAGAAGGTGTAGCAAAACAGGTGGTTTTTGTTGGCACAATATCCGAAGAAGAAAAAACTTGGTTATACAGGAATTGTAAAGCATTTTTATTCCCATCACTTTACGAAGGATTTGGCCTGCCAGTAATTGAAGCAATGAGAAACGGAGCTCCAGCAATTATATCAAATAGTTCGAGTTTGCCAGAAATTGGTGGCGAGCATGCTTTTTATTTTAATAGCTATCTGCCAGAGTCTATGTTCGAAGTAATTGAAGATAGTTTAGACAAATTCTCAAAAAATCCTGAATTACGGAATAGTCAAATTAGTTATGCTAATAATTTCACTTGGAAAAAGAATGTAGAATGTTATCTAAATCTTTATAAAGAAATTCTCGCAATTATTTAGGTGCATTATCTGTAATCTGTAATCTGTAATCTGTAATCTGTAATCTGTAATCTGTAATCTGT
>CAZOHR010000057.1:8409-15172 GCA_964579045.1 uncultured Bacteroidales bacterium
ATCTGTAATCTGTAATCTGTAATCTGTAATCTGTAATCTGTAATCTGTAATCTGTGACCGATTACCACTTTTACCGCTTACCGATCACCGCCTTTACCGATTACCACTTTTATCGACAGCCAGCTATACAATTACAAATTCTCAAAGATTAATTTCCAGCTTATATCCCACTCCTTTTACAGTAACAATCAGATCATCACCTAGTTTTTCGCGTAACTTACGGATATGAACGTCAATAGTTCTGTCTCCAACATAAGCATCTCCCCAAACAGTATCATAGATTTCTTCGCGCTGAAAAACTTTTCCAGGTTTTGAAGCAAGTAATTCAAGAAGGTTAAATTCCTTTCGAGGTAAAACAATTTCCTTACCATCGCGATACACCATATATTTATCTCGATCAATTTTAAGATTATTAAATTTGAGAACATTCGCTGATGAACTATCTCTCTGAGTTGTTGAGCCTCTTCTAAGCAAAGCCTCCACTCTTTTAATCAATAACTTAGGATTAATAGGCTTTACTACAAAGTCGTCGGCTCCCGAATCAAACCCAGCAATTTGTGAATAATCCTCACCGCGAGCAGATAAGAACATTTTTATACCATTTATTTCAGATCTCATTTCATTTAACTTTTCACAAACCTGTATTCCGTCCATTCCATTCATCATAATATCTAAGATAATGACATCAGGATTTTTCTCTTTTGCAATTTTTATTGCCGAAATACCTTCTGTTGCGGTATAAACAATGTAATTCTCTTTCTTAAAATTATACTCTAGAAACTCTAGAATATCCTCATCATCATCGACAAGCAGAACTGATTTTGAATCCATAATTTTTCACTAATTAAACTGCTGCAAATTACTAAATGCTTGAATAACAGCAGAGAAAGGCATATTAATAAATTATTAATTTATGACTCACAAAACCATTAAATCCTTAACAATTACATAACTTTTTAATATTATTTCCTTAATTTTTGTTTGGAATTTTCGCAATTTCTTTGCAACAGAAAATAAAATTTAAAAACAAATAAAAATTTAGAATTATGAAAAAAGCAATTTATTTTTTGATGATGTTCGCACTCACAGTTTCGGTTATGAATTCATGTAAAGAACCTGAGCCAGAGCCAGAAGAAGAAACAGAAATTACTGTTACAACAAACATTACAACTAACACAACCTGGGAAACTGGAAAAACTTACATTTTGGGTGGTCGTATATCAGTTGTGTCAGGAGTAACTTTAACAATTGAACCAGGTACAATTATTAAAGGTGAAGCAGGTACAGGTTCTAATGCAACTGCACTTATCATTGCAAGAGGTGCAACTTTAATGGCAGAAGGTACAGCAGCAGATCCAATTATCTTCACTTCTGTAGCTGACGAAATCGAACCAGGCGATGTTGCAAGTCCAAATCTCGACCCAACACTTAATGGTCTTTGGGGTGGTCTTATTATATTAGGTAATGCTCCTATTTCTGCTACAAGTGCAAGTATGCAGATTGAAGGTATTCCAGCATCAGATCAAAACGGTCTTTATGGTGGAACTGATGCAGCTGACAACTCAGGTGTAATTAAATATGTATCTATCCGTCATGGTGGTGCAAATATTGGAGAAGGAAACGAAATCAATGGTCTCACACTTGGTGGTGTTGGTTCAGGTACAATAATCGAAAATGTAGAAGTTATCGCAAATCAGGACGACGGAATTGAATTCTTCGGTGGAAGTGTAAGTGTGAAAAACCTTTTAATTTGGAATGCTGGTGATGACGCTGTTGATACAGATATGTCATGGTCAGGAACTTTAGATAACTTTATCGTTATTACTCCTGGTGATGAATGTTTCGAACTTGATGGTCCAGAAGGAACAATGAATGGTACACATACAATTAAGAACGGTACTGTAAAGGCTGGAGAAGCTGAAGGTCTAGCTGATCTTGACGACAATTCACTTGTTGTTATGAACAATATTTATTTCTTCGATGTTATTGCAGGTCAAGATTTCGATCTTATGCCAGTAGGTTTAACAGTAACAGCTTTGCAAGCTACTTTACCAGCTGCTGCCGTTGTTGCCGATTTCTTTAAAGGCGGTGTTGATGCTGTTGTAACAATTGTAAACGAAAATGCAAACACAGTTGGTGCTGATGCTAGCAAATTCTCAACTTGGTCATGGGCAGATGCAAACAGTGAACTTACAAATTTCTAATCCTATTACAAAATAAATGAAAGCAAACTCGCAGGTCTAATGGCCTGCGGGTTTTGGTGTTAAATAAACTCAATATTGGTAAAATGAACAAAAGATTTTTATTTCTGATGATTTCAGTATTTCTCTTTATCGGCAATTTAGTTGCACAAGAGAGTATCGTGAGGGGGACAATTTATGATGCAGCCAATGGGGAAAGTCTTCCTGGGGTTGCTATTGTTGTAAAAGGTACAACTGTGGGAACTACAACAGATTTGGATGGGAAATTCAATCTTGTAACAGGACCTGGCACTTTTAATCTCGAGATAAGCTTCATTTCTTATGAAACTCTTCTAATCCCAAATCTGGAGGTAAAAGCTGGTGAGACAAAGGTTTTGGAAGACATTCAATTGAAAGAAGAAGGATTCCTACTTTCGGAAGTTACCGTTGCTGCAAAAGAAGTGCGTAACACAGAGAATTCGCTTGTTTCGATGAAAAGGAACTCTGTAAATATGCTTGATGGTATTTCAGCATCGGGATTTAAAAAAATCGGAGATTCTGATGCCGCCTCGTCAATGAAAAGAGTTCCTGGGGTATCCGTTTCGGGAGGTAAATATGTTTTTGTACGTGGCTTGGGCGACAGATATACCAAAACAATTTTGAACGGAGTGGAAATTCCTGGATTAGATCCCGACAGAAATACAATTCAAATGGACATGTTTCCCACAAATATGATCGACAATATAATTGTTAGTAAAACTTTCTCGGCAGAACTTCCTGCTGATTTTACTGGTGGTATTATCAATATTGAAACAAAAGATTTTCCTGAAGAAAAGCAAGCATCTGTTTCTGTTAGTGCAGCATATAATCCAGGTTCGCATTTTAACAAAGATTATTTAAGCTATCAGGGAGGCAAAACTGATTTTCTTGGATTTGACGACGGAACCAGAAAAATTCCTGCAACTACCAATATTCCTCAGTTTGCTCTCGTAGTTGGAAACCCAGACAGTGAAACAGCCCAAAGATATAAGGAAATACTTACATCTTTTAATCCTACAATGGCAGCAAAAAAGGAAATGAGTCTGATGGATTATAGTATAAGTTCAAATATCGGCAACCAGATTTTAAGAAATAAATATACTATAGGTTACAATTTTGCAATTTCTTATAAAAGCACAACTGATTATTTCGAAGATGCTGAATACGGCAGATATGGTCTTTCGGGTAACACCGACGTTTCGGAACTTGAACTACGAGACATTCAGACAGGAGATTTCGGTGTGCAAACTGTTTTTCTTAGCGGTTTAGCTGGTATAGCAATAAAAACAAAGACATCGAAACTAAGATTTAATATTATGCACTTGCAAAATGGGGAATCTAAAGCAGGGATTTTTGATTTTGTAAAAACCAGTTTGGGAACCGAATTTAACGGATTTCAGCATACTCTTGATTATAGTCAGCGCGGACTGACCAATATTATTTTGGAAGGTAAGCATAGTTTTAAAGATGGTCTTTGGAATCTTGAATGGAAACTATCTCCTACCCTTTCTACAATTCAGGATCCCGACATTAGATTTACAAGATATGTGGAAACACCAAGCGGATACGATATTGGAACAGAATCGGGATTCCCAGAGAGAATTTGGAGAGATTTACAAGAATATAATATCGCTGGACTTGTTAATGTTACGAGAGAATACACTTTGTTTGATCATAAAGCAAAATTTAATTTTGGAGGCGCACATACTTATAAACAACGCGATTTCATTATCCGCAACTTTGCAATTAATATCAGAGATGTTGAATTAACTGGCGATCCAGACGAGATTTTTGCTGAAGAGAATCTTTGGCCAATGAATGATGATCCAACTACTGGAACCACATATGAAACACCTTTTGTACCAGTAAATCCTAATCAATTTAGCTCGAACATTAACAATTCGGCAATTTACACATCTACCGAGTTTAGTCCTTTTAACAACTTAAAGGCAATTATCGGATTAAGAGTAGAGAATTTTGTACAGCGATACACCGGCCGTGACCAACTTGGCTATCATATCTTAAAAAATGATATCGTAATGAAAGATTTGGGATTTTTCCCTGCACTGAATTTAATTTATACTCTAAGCGAAAAACAAAATCTGAGGATTGCAGCATCTCAAACAATCGCACGACCATCATTTAAAGAATTATCATATTCAGAAATTTATGACCCGATTACAGGTCGGACCTTTATCGGTGGATTGTTCCGCGATGCAAACGACTTAGCTGGAATTGAATATTGGGACGGAAATTTAATCAGTACCGACATTTACAATTTTGACTTACGTTGGGAATTATTTATGAAGAATGGTCAATTGCTTTCAGTGAGTGGATTCTACAAAATGTTTCAAAATCCGATAGAGATAGTACAGTTTGCCACTCAGGCAGGAGCTTTTCAACCACGAAATGTTGGCGACGGCGAAGTGCTTGGAGCAGAATTCGAGCTACGTCAGAATCTCGATTTCATAGCCGATAAACTTAAAACCATATCTATTACTGCAAACTATACTATTACCAAGTCGCAAATAGAATTAAGTAAAACAGAATATGACTCTAGAGTCGAAAATGCGAGGACTGGACAAACGATAGGCCAATACCGCGACATGTCAGGTCAGGCTCCATACATTTTAAATTGTGGATTAGCATTTAAAGGCAGCGAAGGATTCTGGGCAAATTTGGAAGCTGGTATATATTATAATGTTCAGGGCCAGACTTTACTTTATGCAGGTATTGCAGATCGTCCAGATATTTATTCAAAACCGTTTCACAGCTTAAATTTTAACTCAAATCTGAATGTTGGCAAGAACAAAAAAATCCAAATCGGTTTTAAGGTTGACAATATCCTCAACAGCAAACAGGAATCAGTTTTCATGTCATTTAACGCTCAAGACCAGTATTTCTCGAAGCTAACGGTGGGTAGAGTTTTTCAGTTTAAGTTAAATTATTCGTTTGTAAAATAAAAGTCCTTAGTGTCAAAAAAATATTTAACTTTGGGTTGAATTTCGATTAACTAAAGCCCATGATTATGAAAAACTTATCTATTATTTTATCTATTGCTTGTTCTTTGACACTTGCAGTATCAATCAATGTCTCTGCTCAAACCTCAGGTGGACCAGATGAATTTGGGTATATTTGGAAAACATCTGCAGATGCCGAAGGCCCTGTTTATAGCTGGATTGATATTAGCACAACAGGCATAGAAGTTACTGGTTTGATGGACGATAATTCTGTTGGACTTTTCCCAATTGGTTTCGATTTTAGATATTACGAGAACACCTATAATCAATTTAAGATTGGCTCGAATGGATGGATTAGTTTCAACGATGTCACAAACATTTCATTGTGCTTCCCTCCTGTCCCGACTTCGGGAGCTGGTGGCGACAATATTCTTTTTGCTTTCACTGCTGACCTCAATCATGTTACTGCCGCTGAGGCAAATCCAGCTAGAGTGTATTATCAGAATTTTGGGGACGAGTTTGTAGTAATTTCGTTTATAGATGTCCCATATTGGATAAATAATTCCGCAGGTTTTGACGGAAGCAATTCTTTTCAGATAATCATCGATTCTTATGACAACTCATTCACTTATCAATATCTAAGTTTGGAGGCAGAAGTTCTAAATGCTCTAGAAGCCTGTAACATGAATACCTCTGTTGGTTTCGAAAATGCTGATGGTAGTTCAGGTTTGCAAATTCTCTCAAATCATAATTTGCCATCAAATGAAATGGCTATAAAAATCGAATGCCCAGATTGCTTTAGTACAATCCAGAATAATCCTGACTCAAAAATTTCCGTTTATCCAAATCCAGTTTCTGATAAGCTTTTTATAGATGCCGAAAATCTTGTATCTGCTAAAGTTTTCGACGAACAGGGAAAAATAATTTCTGAGATTTTTGAAGGTGATAACATATCATTCGAACACTTAATACCAGGCGTATATACTGTAAAGCTTGTCACAACCACAATTACTGAAAATTACAAAATCGTAAAATTAAAATAAGCTATATTCACTTAACGTAAACTTAACACATCAATAATTTTGGCTTAACTTTCATATCATTTTTACGACGTATTTTTGTTTCGTAATTAAAATGATTATTAAAAATTTAAATCAAATATTATGAAAAGTTTATTGTCATTGGTTTTTGTTCTCTCAGTTTTCTTTGCAAGTGCAAACAGCGTTAACAGTTTCAATTTTGATGGAAACAACGGTGAGAAAGAATCTGCATCAGTAATCTACAGTGGAAAAATAGTTGATTCTATGTCACAAGAAGCTCTTGCCGGTGTAAAAATCAGCATTGGTAATACTGACATTACAGTTTACACTGATTTCGAAGGTAATTTCAGTTTCGAACTACCAAAGAACACAGACATCAGCAATGTAAAAGTATCTTACATTTCTTATGAAGAAAAAACTATTAACCTTTCTCAAGCATCAACTACTTCGATAGAAATAAATCCGATTTTTTAATCAGGCATTGAAAATAATACACATAAAATAGTATCTTAGTAAATTATTAGGATACTATTTTTTTATTAAT
>CAZOHR010000058.1:0-15123 GCA_964579045.1 uncultured Bacteroidales bacterium
TGAGGATGTTAAAATAAATCTCTCAATATCACTTCATACTGCGAATAATCAAAAGCGAAGTGAGCTAATGCCAATAAACCAAAAATACAATTTAAATTCATTAAAGGAAGCTCTTAAATATTATCACGAAAAGACAGGCAGAAGGGTAACATACGAATACTTACTGCTCGGAGATGTTAACGATTCTTTGCAAGATGCTTCTGCTCTCACAGAGTTTACAAAGATTTCTCCATGCAAAATCAATTTAATTGAGTACAATCCTCACGAGAATGATAGTTTTAGTAGCCCCGAGAAAGAAAGAACAAATCAGTTTATGGCATTTCTTGAAAGTAAAAATCTGGTTGTCACTCTACGAAAATCTAAAGGCCAAGATATTAACGCCGCCTGTGGGCAATTGGCAAATAAAAAACAATAATTTTAGAAAAAAAAAAAAAATATCTATATTAGCACTCTATTAGAAACTAACAATTATGAAAAGATTAATTCCATTGTTTTTTGCTGCAATCATTTGCACAGGAGTTGTAAACGCTCAATCTTCAACCAGTTTTGGTTTTGACAAAGAACTAGTTTTGGCTGATTTAAACGAATATGTTAGATTTATCGGAGCAGATTCAGACGGTTTTTATGCTTTACGAATTAACGAAAAAGATGATTTATATCTCGATTTCTTTAATGGAAATTCGATGAATAGAGAGTCGACAAACCAGTTGATCCTACCTATGATGAGTGGAATCAAGGCTGAATATGTGGAGATGTTTTATCTCGACGGTAAGCTCGTTCTCTTTTCACAAATTGTAAATAATACCGCAAAAGAGAAAACTCTCTATATCCAACAGATAAATAAGAGTGGTCAGATAATCGGAGAACCAGTAATGATTGGTAAACTCACAAACCAGAATATTAGCGTTGATTTTACTGTTGAACTAACACCAAATCAGCAAAATGTTTTTGTATATTACTTCCGCCCATTTCAAACTTATAACGAAGAACCTTTCTTCTTTAAAGTTTATGATCCAGACTTGAACGAAGTTTATAACAATACAGTTAAGCTCCCAATGGTTGGCGAAGCCTTTGCTGTTGAGCAAACTATTATTGCAAATAGCGGAAACGTTTACATGCTTGCACGCGTTAGCCCAGATCCACGTCAGCTAAAAAGAATGAAAACTATTATTTACGATTATAAACTTTTGATGTTTAATGCTGCTGATGGTGTTGTCTCAGCTATTGAGGTTAAAGGTAAAAAGCTTGTTCTTGTGGATGCAATAATTGGCCTTGATGAAAACGAGAATGTAGATATCTTCGGATTTATGGTTCGTAAAGGAAAAACCGAATATGAAGGTATCTTCCATCAAAAATACAATCCCAAAACCAAGACTTTCGTAACTGGTGATGCAAAGAAAGCAGATTATGTTTTCTCGAAAACAGAAACTCCAGAATTCCGCGCCGAGAGACTAACTAAGTTTTATGAAGATATGTACAATTACAAATTATTAGATGTATTGTATATGTCAAATGGAGCTTCTGTACTTATTGCTGAGCACCAAAATTATTGGATGGATTCAATTGTCGTTCCTGGTTCAAAGGATATTATTTACAACGACTATTATCGCTTTAATGATGTTCTAGTTGCTTATTGTAGCCCAGAGAACAATATGGAATGGATGACCAGAATACCTAAATCACAATATAGTTACAACGACCTTGGTAAATATTCATCAGTAGCTGCATTTGCAGTTGGCGAAAAAGTGTTCTTGTTCTATAACGACAACGCAAAAAACATTAAATTGCTAGAACAGGCTGTTCTTACTGGCGAGGAATATAAAGAAATTGTTGCCCCTGATAGAAAAGGTGTTGCAGTAGCTGTTTCTATTTTCTCTGATGGAAAAGTTCATGGAACCGCAATGTTCAACAAAAAGAATAAAAAGTATAGAATCGTACCAGAATTCTTTAAAGAATTTAACGAAAGACAATACCTCTACACACAGAGTGGTGATAAGGTAAAGTTTGCTGTATTTACAGGAAGATAGTTTAAAACTGATATAAATGCCGGTTTATGCCGGCATTTTTTTTTACATTGCAGCGAGTAAAAGGTTTAGATCTTTAGAGAAAATCCCATGGATTATCCCAATGTGTTCATCTGTTAGTATTCCATTATAAATATAAACGCCAGTTCTTACTCCAGGATTAACTTTTAGATATTGTGTAATACCACCCGAAGATTGCATTTTTAATAATTCTCCAGCAAGAATGTTACTGATAGAGTACGATGCAGTTCGAGCAACTCTGGAGGCAATGTTTGGAACACAATAATGCAATACTCCGTGTTTAAGATATACTGGATTTTTATGTGTAGTAGGTTTTCCTGTTTCGAAAATTCCACCTTGATCTATACTTATGTCAACAATAACCGAATTCTTCTTCATCTGCATCACCATCTCTTCGGTAATGATAATATTTTGTCGTTTGTTGTAAATTCTCAGAGCGCCAATTACCACGTCTGCAGTTTTAATCGCAGATAACAAAACCTTCGAATGAATTGTGCTGGTAAATACCGAGGTGCCAAGATGTCTCTGAAGACTATCAAGTTTTGAAACTGAATTGTCAAATACTTTTACCATTGCACCTAAAGCATGTGCGGTTTGAGCGGCATAAGTTCCAGCTGTGCCGGCACCTATTATTACTACTTCAGAAGGCGATACCCCAGTAATTCCACCTAACATCTCTCCTTTACCTTTGTGTATATTACTCAAATATTCTGATGCAATTAAGACCGAAGAACGTCCTGCAATTTCACTCATTGACTTTACAATTGGATTTCTACCTCGTGTATCCTGCATTGTGTCAAAAGCTAAAGCAGTAACTCTCTTCTGCATGAGTTTGGTAAAGTATTCTTTGTCTTGGCAATTTGAGTGAAGCGATGTTATAATAAGCTGATTTCCTCTTAATAGATCAATTTCTTCAATACTTAGAGGGAATATTTTAAGTATAATGTCGCAGCTGAAGATGTCTGCGATATCTTTAGTAATCAAAGCACCATAATCTGCAAATTGTTGATCGGAGAAGTTTGAGCCTCTGCCAGCCCCCTCTTGAATTACAACTTCAAACCCTTCGCGAACAAGGTGTTCTGCCGCCAATGGGGCAAGTGGGATTCTGTGTTCTACACCACTGCAATCAGCAGGAACTCCAACTCTGAATGATTTCTTTTCTGTAATTACCTCTAGCATCTCCTCTTGAGGCATTAATACAGAGCCATGGATGAATGCTCCGGTTTTTTGTGATGAAGTCATATTTTTTTTAGTTATAAAGATACGCTATTTTTTAGAAACAGAAATCCAGAATGCAAAAAATTCCTAGTAGCAAAACATTTATTCTATTTGAAAATTAATAGGCTATGACTCAGAAAATAAAAACAATCAACAACTATCGATTTTATTATTTTAATTCCAAATATGAAAGTTCCAAATCAATTTGCTTCTTCTGAAGATTAACGCTAAGAATTTTGACGCTTACAACTCCTCCAAGCTGATAGCATTTTTTAGTATAAGTGCCTGTTATGCAGTAATCTTCTGCGTTATAAACATAAAAATCATCGTTCAGGGTTCTCATATGAACAAGACCTTCGCAGGCATTGTCCTTAAGTTGAACAAAGAAGCCCCACTCAGTAACTCCAGATATAACGCCTTCGAAAATTTGCCCCACTTTATCTTGCATAAATTCAACCTGCTTATATTTTATCGATGCTCGTTCGGCCAAACTGGCTTGTTGCTCCATATATGAACAATGCTTAGTCTTTGTTTCCAAGCTTGTTGTGTCGGGATTTTTCTTGCGGATATAATCAAAGAGCAGTCGATGGACTAAAACATCGGGATATCGTCGAATAGGAGAGGTGAAATGTGTATAATAATCAAAAGCAAGTCCATAATGGCCAATGTTCTTTGTTGTGTAGATTGCTTTCGACATGGCTCGTACCGCTAAGTTTTCGATTATGTTTTGTTCTGGTTTTCCATTCACTTCTTTAACGATGTTATTCATCGATTTTGCCAATGCAAGATTACTCGAGGTATCTATTGTGTAGCCAAATCTACCGATGAATCCAGAAAAGCTTTCGAGTTTCTCCATATTTGGCTCGGCATGAACCCTGTAAACAAATTCTTTAGGATGTTTACTTTTCCCGAACATCTCTGCAGCTTTTTTATTTGCAAGGAGCATAAATTCTTCAATCAGATTATTTGATTCCCCTGATTCTTTAAAATAGACTCCAGTGGGTACGCCAGCCTCATTAAGGTGAAATTTAACTTCGAAATGCTCGAAATTGAAAGCTCCTGTTTTAAATCTTTCTGATCTTAATATTTTTGCAAGATTGTTTAGTGTTTTTAATTCTTTATTAAAATCGCCCTCCCCTGTATCTAGAACACTTTGAGCTTCCTCATAGGAAAATCTACGGTTAGATTTGATTATTGTTTTTACTATTCTATAATTAATCACATCTGCTTTCTCGGTCATCTCGAAAATTACAGAGAAACAAAGCTTTTCTTCGTCGGGACGCAGAGAGCATAAGAAGTTTGACAATCTTTCGGGCAACATTGGTACAACTCTATCAACTAAATAAACAGATGTTGCTCGTTCAAATGCTTCTTTATCAAGCTCACTATCTTCGGGGATATAATTAGAAACATCGGCAATGTGCACTCCAATCTGGAAATTTCCATTATCCATTTTTTCAAAAGATAATGCATCATCAAAGTCCTTGGCGTCTACAGGGTCGATTGTAAAGGTTGGGATTTCTCTAAAATCTTCTCGAGTTTCATAATCATACTGTGTGATTTTATCACTTATCTTTGCTGCAGCTTTTTCTATATCTTCTGTGAATTTATATGGTAAGCCAAATTCTGCCAAAATTGCGTGCATTTCAACTTCATTGTCGCCTGGCTTGCCCAGAACCTCGATGACTTTTCCAGTTGGATTTTTACTCTTTTTATGCCACTCAATAATGTCGACGATAACTTTTTCACCATCTTTAGCACCATTGAGGTTGTCGCCAGGGATAAAGATATCGTACACCATTTTCACATTGTCGGGGACAAGAAAAGCGTATGAACCAGATTTTTCAATTGTTCCAACAAATCTTAGACTGGCTCTTTTTATAATTTCGACAACTTCGCCTTCTATTCGGCTACCTTTTCGGCGTGCATATAGACTGACTTTTACAGTGTCTCCATGCATTGCAGAATTTAAATTAGTAAATGGAATAAAAATATCATCGCTAATTTCATCACTAACAATATATGCATTTCCAGTTTTATTCATGTCAACTAGACCAACAATGAATCCAGTTTTTGACTTAAGTTTATATTTACCCTTTGTAGTTTCTTTTAAACTACCAGCCGCTACGAGTTCATCAAGAACTTTGGCAACTAAAGTACGATCCGCACTTTCAGTTACAAAAAGCATAGAGGATACCTGCTTATAATTGAGTTCCTTTTGCGGACTCGAACTAAATATACTCAATATGCCGGAGGTTATTGTCTTTTTATTGAATGTAGTGTTTTCAACACTTTGAGGCTTGTTCTTCTTTGAGTTTTTCATTTTGGCATTATGTTTGTAAAACCTATCGTAATTAAAAATATTCTTTGAAAAAAATGTTGAATATAAATAAAAAAATGTATTTTTAACCAAAATTTTAAAATTAGTAAACAAATTAAAAATTATTGCCATGAAGACAACTACATTCACAAAGAGCTTTTTAGTAATAGCGGTGTTGGCATCAGCAGTTACTTTCTCATCTTGTAAGAAAAACAAAGGCGTTATTAAACCTGAAAAGAACGCAAAAGAAATTATTATCCCTTGTAAAGACGAAGGACGTTCAGATAAGAACTTCTTTAGAGCTGATGCAAGCGCAACATCTCAAGACATGAGTTTGTCAAGAGAAAAGGCATTGACAGCTGCTAAGCAAAGACTTGCAGGTTTGATCAATACCAAAATTAAATCAGTTACAGATCGTTATGTAAACGAAACTGAAGTAGGAACAAACTCTGATTTCGAGCAGAAATTCGAGAACCTTACTCGCGAAGTTGTAAACCAGACTTTAGTTGACATTGCAATTGTTTGTGAAAAGAACTTCCAGGAAGAAACTGGAAAATACACTACTTACATCGCAATCGAAGTTGACAAAGAAACTATGTTAAACGGTATCAACAACGGTATCACAAAGGATCAGAAACTTAGAGTTGACTATGACAAGATGAAATTCGAACAGATTTTCAACGAAGAAATGGAAAAACTTAATGAAGAATCAGGAAACTAATTAACATTAAAGAATAAAGAGAGAGGCCGCAAGCCTCTTTTTTTTATTAATATTATCTATCAGAGCTTTCAAGTCATTATTACAAATTGCAAGAACAGGTACTGATTTCGGAACATCTACTTATACTCAAACCTAGAATAGTTTCAATTGGGTATCGGTTAATTTGTAGCTTAGACGGTGATAGCTTGTTATGCCGTGTTCCGAAATTGCTCGACGATGAAACATTGTTGGATAAGCTTTGTTCTTGTCCCACCCGTATTGTGGAAACTCTTCATGTGCCTTAAACATAAACTCATCACGATAGGTTTTGGCAAGTATTGAGGCCGCTGCGATTGAAAAATAAAGAGAATCGCCCTTAATAATACATTTATGTGAAATCCCAGGATATTGACGAAATCTATTCCCGTCGATTAAAAGTAAGTCTGGCTTTATGCTCAATTTATCAACAGCTCTATGCATTGCCGCAATAGAGGCATTTAGAATATTAATTTTATCAATTTCATGATTGTCGAGACTCGCAACAGCCCAAGCAATTGCTTCAGCTTCAATTTCTGGTCTTATTCTGTCTCTTTGTTTTTCTGTTAATTGCTTCGAATCATTCAAAAACTCGTGATGATAGTCGGGTGGTAGAATTACGGCAGCAGCATAAACTGGACCAGCAAGACAACCACGACCCGCTTCGTCACAGCCTGCTTCTATTCTTCCTGATTCAAAAAATGATTTCAGCATCTCAAATGGATTTTATCCCTTTATCAATACACTCCCATAATCGTTCAGCAGATTTGTCCCATGAAAAATTTTGTCTTTGTATTTTGCCTTTTTCAATCAAAGTATTGCGTAGTTCTTTACTATTAACTATATCTTCCATATAAGAAGCAACCTTATTGTGGTCGTCGGGAGCACACAGAAGTGCTGCATCTGCAGTTACTTCAGGCAACGAAGTTAAATTCCCCGAAATTATTGCAGTCTCGGCATACATCGCCTCAACAAGAGGAATTCCAAATCCTTCGAAAAATGGTATGTAAACCAAGGCGAGGGCTGATGCAAGAACTTTATGTAATTCTTCAACATTTAGCCTGCCAGTAAAAATAACATCATTTTTAAATTTCATGGTTTTTAAAACACTGTCTATCTCCTCGGTTAGATGCATTGCAGAACCCACAATAATTAACTTCTGATTGTATGTAGGATTAGAACGGAAGATTTCATACGATTTTAGTAGCCCAGGAATGTTTTTTCTAGGATTCAGAGCCCCCACAAACAAAAAATACTCTTTTCCTTCGGTATATAAATTTCTGACCTTTAGTTTTTCACTTTCCGTAATTGGAATATATGCCGAATTTGATCCGTTGTAACAAACTGTTATTTTTTCAGGTTTTATACCAAAGGTTTTTACAATATCAGATTTTGAATACTCCGATACCGTTCCTAAATGCTTTGCTTTTTCAGCATATTTGGGGAAGAAAAAGTTGTAATATTTACCAACCCAAAAAGGAAGTTGTTCTGGCCTATGGGCAAAATTTATATCATGAATTACCGCTACCTGCGGTACTTTCGACTTTAAAGAAAGAAATCCATCAGGAGATACAAAAATATCTGCATTAACTTTTTTTAGAATCCGAGGAATAACAAATTCCATCCAAAAATACCATAAAAATGGATGTCTAGTAGGGGGACCAGCAACAATAGGAACAACATTTTTTGAAAACAAGAATGAAGAATCATAATTTCTATCGAAAATAAAATAGAAAGTATGTTCAGGATGTGATTGGGTTATCCTCTTTAGTGTTTCATACGAAAACCACCCAATACCCTCGAGTTTGTCCTTTAATAATAATCTTGTGTTTACCGCTATATTCATTATAAAAGTCCAACTTGTGTAATTTTATCGAGATCTTTTGGCGTGTCAATTGAGATACTTTCGTGTTCTGTAAATGCTACTTTAATAGAATAACCATTTTCTATCCATCTTAATTGTTCTAGGCTTTCTGCAATCTCCAATGATGATGGTTTTAGTTTTGTAATCTCGTAAAGTACCTCCTTGCGATAAGCATATAATCCAATATGTTTGTAAAATAAATGCTTTGAAACCCATTTGCTTTCGTTAATTCCTCTTAAGTAAGGTATTGGAGAGCGACTAAAATAAATAGCTTCATTTTCTTTGTTTATTACTACTTTGGGTTTGTTAGAATTGAAAATATCTTCTTTGTTATTAATAGGTTTTACTAAAGTTGCAATTTGATTTCTTTTTAGTTTAAAGCATTTTTTAATCTCTAATAATTGCTCTGTTTTGATAAATGGTTCATCACCTTGGATATTTACAATCACATCCCATGTTTTATTTTCGAGAATTTCAATCTTTTCGATTGCTTCTGCGCATCTATCGGTGCCACTTTTATGCTTTTTTTTGGTCATAACAACTTTACCACCGAATCTTTCGACTTCTCTGAGTATTCTTTCGTCGTCTGTTGCAACATAAACATCATCAAAGACTTTCTTCGCTTGTATATACACATTGTGAACCATGGTCTTGCCATTGATATTTACAAGTGGCTTTCCAGGAAATCTGGTAGATGCATATCTGGCAGGAATAATTGCTATAAAATTCATAATTAAAATTTGGGTTAAAAATAATCAATTTTAACATTTATGTGATTGTAAATCATTATAATTAGTTTTATTTTGCATTTATGATTGAAAAAGAAGAGGAGTTAATAAGAATTTTAAATCAAACAGAGTTGTATTGCAAGCGATTATAGGTCTAGGATTTTTTGCATGGCTGCTTTACTGAGATTTGGATAAGATAGATTTCTCCTTAGTTTCAATTATAAATCAGGAATCGGGAATTGCAGTTTATGATCATTTTCTTATTTTTGCTCGATAATTAATTATGTGGATATTAATGCTGGTTATGCCATCTCCATGAGGTAGTGGTTTTGTAGAAACTGTTTTAACAACCTTTATGTCAGATTTCGTCCCAGTAACTGGATTTGTGGTGGTAATGGCACTGATTTGGAGGCTTGTTACTTATTATCCAAATCTAATTGTGGGAGTCATTATTGCTCCAGGTTGGTTGAATAAAAATTTTAAAAAGACAGCATTAAAGAATAGTAGAAAGAAGGGTTAGTAATTTTAAAAATATCGAATATGAAAATAGGTTTTGCTTGCGATCATGCAGGTTTTAGGTTGAAGGAGGTTTTAATTGATTATCTTACAAAAGCTGGTTATGAAACCCTTAATTTTGGAACCAATTCAGAAGACAGCTGCGACTATCCTGATTTTGCGCACCCGCTTGCTTATGCTGTTGCAAATGGTTCTTGTGAGTATGGTATCTCAATATGTGGAAGCGGAAATGGTATAAATATGACTGTCAACAAACATAAAGGAATTAGGTCTGCCCTATGTTGGAATGTCGAGATTTCTGAATTGGCGAGATTGCATAACGACGCAAATATATGTTCGCTACCAGCGAGGTTTATTTCTGAAGAAACTGCTATTGCTATCGTGGACAAATTTCTTAATACTCCATTTGAAGGCGGACGGCATTTGGGGAGAATTAATAAAATCCCGATGTCAATATAAAAAATACGACCTCACAAAAGAGTGAAGTCGTATAATCGCCAATCTAACCAAATCTAACTCAACCGAATTTATGAAACAATTCTAATTTTCATCAAAACTTTTTATTTTATTTGTTTGCTTAATTTCACTTCTACATTTGTCCACCCTAAAATGGATAAACACATAGGAGTTTAAAATCCAAGCACGATTAAAACTACTTTTCTTCATTTCAAAAGAAAACAGGTTTAAACTTAAACTCTGCTGATATCCTAGTAAATTTTTCTCTTCCATAGTCGTAAGATGTTAGGCGAATACCGAATAAAATTACGCTGTTTTAAAAAGATTGGAGTTTTGTTGGTAGAAAAATATAGTCGTTATGTAGAGGTAGTCAGAAAAAGAATGCTGTTAAAATTTCACATAATATAATAAATAGGCAAATAATGCTAGTTGTTTGTGCATTTGAGTGTGTTTTAGTCGATTGGAGAGAATTCTTAGAAACGTGTTGTTCTATTGAATCATAAGATTGCAGCCTCTCACTTCTGCTGAATCGAAACGCCCCGAAACACTGAATATTCCTTTATTATCTACATTGCCAAGATCGGCAGTCTCAATAAAACAGCATGAATTTATATTTGCAAGGTCGATAATGTTTAATGCACCAGTTCCTAATAAGTTTATCGAACGTGGATCGGTGGTATCTCTAACAAGTACTTTCATCCAAGGAGGGCACTCGTACTGCCCGTTTTTATTTGAATAGGCTTGTGATAATAATTCTGTCATACCATATTCAGAGTGAATGGATGAAACCCCAAATGAATTTTGTAGAATTGTATGCAGCTCCGATCTAGTGAGTTCTTTCCGTCTACCTTTCATTCCACCAGTTTCCATTACTATACCATGAGTTATTTTAATTGGGTAATTTTCTGCAAAATCCAGTAAAGCAAAACTTACTCCTAATAAAATGTACTTCTCTTTTTTCAATTCAAGTTCTTTTATTTGCAGTGCCAAAGATTCGAAATCATATAAAAAGAAGCCACTTTCTTTTTTGCCAGTCATTTTTATCAGTTCTTCTACCATCAGTATTAGACTGGAACCTTCTCTTTCGAGATATGATGGAAGTAGTGCTAGTATTGTGAAATTCTCGGGAGCTCCATAAAATAACTCAAATGACTTTCGAAAAGAGTCTTTGTAAAGGTTCAAATCACTGACAAAATGTTGCGAAGGCGTTGTCCCAGTAGTTGTACTGGAAGAAAAAACTGTTAAATTATCAGTGCTGTCGCTTAGTACTTTGTGAGTTTTAAAAAAAGATGTTGGCAAAAAAGGTATTTCACTTAATTTGGAAATATCTGATGGATTTATTTTTAGTAAGTCGCAAAATTGACGATAGACATAATTGTTTGTGTATTGAAAAAAGAATGCTGAAATTGCAAGCTCCTCGAATGTGCGGTGATGGAGCTTTTTAAATATTTCTTTGCAATATTTAGACTTATTAAACATCAGTTTTTGTGGCAAAATTACAAAAAAAAGAGGCATAAGAACTATGCCTCTCGCGAATACACCCCTTGAGTCTTATTTTTTCTTAAAGACAACGTATTCGTTTTCAAAGTTTAAAAAATACTCTCCCTTTTTTAAATTCGAAACATCTACCACATCTCCAGTTCCGGATATAAGTTCTTCACCAAATTCATTAACAACAGTAAATCTTGTATATGTGCTAAGAATAATTTCTTTGCTTACTTTATTCAATGGTGTAGTAACAGTAACAGCTTCTTTTTCAACTGTAAACAACATTTCTGCTGAATAAAACTTTCTTCCAAGATGGTCAATTTGGTAAATACGATATTTGTTTTCACCAGCATATGGATACACCTTTTGACCATAAGACCGACTGCCTGGTCCACCTTCGCCAGGAACGCGACCTACCTCAAGCCATTTTCCCCATCTGAATTCTTCAACATAAAAAACCAATTTTCCAGATTCGTTATTTGTTGTGAATTTTAAAATATTATCATAACCAATTTCCTGCGAAGCAATCTCGTATGTGCATAATGGTTTTAATACTTCAGGATTTACCAATTTTGGTGCGCAATTCTCATGATGTTTAATTACAACTTCGTATTCTTGTCCGAACTGCAAACCAACATAATCTAGAGTTATGCGAAAAGCACTTGAATTAATGATGTCTTCAAATTTGGTATTGTTTACTGTAACTTCAAAAGCACAATACTCCTCACCAACATCAAGCATTGGATTTATGATATACAAGTCCTTACCTTGATATACTCCCTTCAAAATCATTTCGTCAGCTTTTAGCTGAAATCCTGAAAATAACAGGACAAATGTCAGAAATGCTAAAGTGCTGTTTTTCATAGCTTTACAAATTTTATTAACAAATTATGAACAAATTTAATATGATAATTGTGTTTTTCCAAATTTTTTAAGACTTATTTTCAAAAAAAAAAAAAAAAACTTTAATTGTTTTGTCTATATGCCTGATAATCAATGCTTTCGATGTTGTTAAGATTTTTTTGTTTGTAACAATAATAATACACTTTATTTTTCTGTTTTACAAATATTATTTTTGTATTGATTAGGAATAAAAAAACTTAAAAAATGAAAAAGTGCACATTTTTGTTATTCGTTTTTGTCAGCTTAATAGCTGTTTCACAGGAGTACACAAGCGATACAATTTTTTATCAAAATGGTAAAGTTCGGGAAATTGGAGTGCTGCACATGGGCCAAAAGTCTGGAACTTGGAAATACTATTCTCCAGATGGCAAAATTATGGCAGAAGTGGACTACTACAAAGATGTTCTTCACGGGTTAAATAAGGTTTACTATCCAGATGGAAAGGTTAAAGAAGAATATAACTACTGGGGCAACGAGCGCCACGGATCATTTGTGGAAAATTTTAGGGATGGAAAGCCCGCATTAAAAGGATATTATCACAGTAATCTAAAAGACAGTATCTGGGAAATCTACTATGAGTCGGGAAAGTTACAGTCTGAAGTTATCTACAAAAAAGGAGTGCTGGTTAAAATTAAGAGTTTCTATTCTCCCGAAGGCAAGCAGACAGTTATTGATGGACAAGGCGAAATGATAAGTTTCTATGCTAATCTTCAAAAGAGCTCCGAAGGTAAAGTTGCAAATGGCCTCGAAAAAGGAATGTGGATTTATTATCACGAAAATGGAAAAAAGGCCTCGGAGGGAAGTTATGATAAAGGTATAAGGGTAGGCAATTGGTACGAATGGTACGACAATGGAAACAAGAAAAGCGAAGTTAGTACAGAAACAGGGATGAATATCTTTTGGAATGTTGATGGGGAAAAAGAGATGGAAGGTAAACTCTTGGATGGAAAGCGTGAAGGTCTATGGACATACTGGTATCCTAATGGTCAGACTAGAAGCACAAATAACTATTTGAATGACTTGAGACACGGCTTGCAAACAAAATATTACGAAAATGGAAATAAGCAATCAGAACTTACCTATGCTGCAGGTGTTATGGATGGAGAAGCTCATTTTTGGTTTGAGGATGGAAAAAAGGATATAGATGGGTATTTTGTAAACGATCTGCAGGATGGATTATGGACATATTGGAGAACTGATGGCACAAAAGGAAATGAAGGCAATTATATTAAGGGTAAAATGGAGGCACGTTGGACTTTCTGGTACTCAAACGGTAAAATTTGGAAGGAAGTAGATTATACCAAAGGTTTAAAAGATGGAATTTGGAATGTATTTTACGAAAATGGAAAACAGTTTAGACTCGGACAGTTCGAAAATGATTATGAAGTTGGAGAGTGGAAAGAATGGTATGCTGACGGTACACTTGCAATGCAGGGTATTTATGATTTAGGTGTGATGACTGGCACCTGGACAACTTGGCATGAAAACGGAGAGAAAAAATCAGAGATTGAGTATAAGGATGGTTTAATTGCGGGTAAAAATTTCTTTTGGTATCCAAATGGGAAAAAACAACTTGAGGAAAGCTATAAACTTGTGGAGCTTAAATCAACCGACGATTTTAGTGTAAAGACAAAAACGACTTCCGTCCTGCATGGTTCATACAAAACATATAATATTCGAGAATTCGAAATCATTTCTGGAGTGTATTCAGAGGGTAAGCGTAACGGTAAGTTTGTTTATAATAATAATAATGGTGGGGCAGTAAAAATTGAATATTATAAAATGGATAAACCTGATGGTAAGTGGCAGACATTCTACGATTTCGGTCCACTGGAGTCTGAAGTTAATTATGAAAATGGCCTAAAAGAAGGAAAGTCAACATATTACGACCAGAAAGGGAATATTACCTTCCAAGCAATGTATCATGCAGGTCGACAAACAGATATTTTGATGGACAGTAATCCGAATTTGCCTCAGAATCAATAAGAAGACTTGGAGATGGAGCTCTGTCATTATTTTAAAATCTAATTAGCAGACATCAACTCACAGATACTATATTTGTTTTTCAGATTGTGTAGCATTAATTGTTTGAGTTTATAATCACCCTAAGTTTAAATAATACTTAAATGAAAAAATTAGTTGTTCTTCTACTTATAATTTTTGCATTAAAATCGCAGGCTCAAGACGATAAATATCTTTATAGTGGTGGGATGCTTTTGTTTCAGCCAGGACTCTCGATGGCAAAAAACTCATTTCAGAACATCGAATCATTAAGCTTTGGCATCGGGGGGGAATTGCGTTTTTATATTAAAGACCATCTTACACTTGGAATTATTGGGGGCAGTCAGAAAACCAGGTACTCTTCTTCTGGTTCTGAGAATTCATACATTACTCTTGGTTATGGAGGCCCATTTGTAGGATATGTGTATTTTAAAAACAAATTGAGATTCTGTGCATCCGTTAGTGTCGCTAAGGGGCGAATAAAAAATCTTCATATCCAGGATCAAACAGGTGTCACGCTAAACGATGCATATTATTACAGTTATTCCGCTTGGGTTGGCTACCCGATGCTTAGCTTGGATTATATGATGACAAAAAAAATCGCATTTACTTCTCAGCTTATTTTTCTGAGTGCTGTTTATAACGAAAATGATTTGTATTTTTGTCCGGTTTTTCAGATAGGAGTTTTATTTAACAGATAACATTAATTAATATATGGTACAAGAAGATCTTTTCAAGAAAATTGTTGCTCACTGCAAAGAATATGGTTTTATTTTTCAATCATCGGAATTGTATGATGGCTTAAGTGCAGTTTATGACTACGGACAAAATGGTGTTGAACTTAAAAA
>CAZOHR010000059.1:0-15118 GCA_964579045.1 uncultured Bacteroidales bacterium
TCCGTCCAAGCATAAGAACTGTATAGCCACCTGGCAAAATCAAAGCCCCAACACACTTGGCCATTTAATGCTTTAATTTTAAACGACATGTCGGCTGGCTACAGTTCTAAAATGCTTGTCCGTTCACAAGGCCGGGGCTGGCTCGCCGTTTTTCCATGGCCAACCCGCGTCGCAACGACGATTTCTCATCGCAATAATTCGATTAATCGTTGTTTACTATTCTTTGTCTTACCCCAGAAATATTGCTTGACCCAATTAGAGTCGAAAACCCTGCTGAATACTTTTTAACTTTCCATCATCCGCCTAAGCGGTTATGGAAACGTTAAAAAAGAAGAAGATGCAGCTAAATAATTACATAAATCTTAAATTTGTTTATGCAGCGGCAACGTAAAGTCGAAAACCCTGCTATGTGCTTTTTAACTTTCCATCATCCGCCTAAGCGGTTATGGAAACGTTAAAAAGAAGAAGATGCAGCTAAATAATTATGCGATTTTTTTTCGGAAAAGAAGAAATCCAGAGGCTAATGCTATTACTAACCCAAAGATAACAAAGTAAATATCTCCAGCCTGGGTACCAAAACTATTTGCATCGGTACTTAATGCACCGGTATTAGTAAAATGCATTGCTATAACGGCCATAGTATTGTTAAAAAAGTGAGCAAAGATTGCTGGCCACAAAGATCCCGAAAAATATACTAAATAGCCAAAGATCATTCCCAACATTAGCCTTGGAACAAAACCATAAAATTGAAAATGAATAAAAGAAAATATAAAAGCAGCTAAGAAAATCGAGATATGTGGATTTTTTACCAATTCACCCAGATGCTTTTGAATTACTCCACGAAACAATAATTCTTCACCCAGTGCAGGCAGCATGCCCACCAAAAGAATATTTACAAGAAGGTCTAGTCCTGTAGTTCCCGAAATCATAAGTTTGACAAGGCTCTGGGATGATTCTTCCATGCTCTTCATTTTCATCTCCAAACCATTCAAGCTTTGTGGCAAAGAAAGCGACTCGTTCCACTGAATTATAATATTCATTAAAGGCATTAGAGAGAACATAAATACAGGAACCAACAAGTAATACCATGCTGGTGGACTTTTCTTCAGATTTAATAAGGGCATTCCACTTTTATTAAAAACAAAAGCGATAAGAAGTGCTGGTACTACAAAGCTGAATAATGCGGAAACAAATTGTAGAAGCTTTAAAACATTTATCTGAGCCACATCCGCTTTTGTTAGCGAACTCATTTCTTTAAAAATATCAGGAGCAAGTGCTTGAGAGATAATCGCATTTATAAATTGCCCAACAATGAAACATAGGAAAATGCAAAAAGCAATAATTGCCGACTTCTGATGAAGCTTCAAATTATATTGTTGGAATAAACTCATAGTGAGATAGTCAAATTAAAAATCTACTTTTCGAGAACAAAAGTAATAAAAGTGATTGATGAATGGCTATATAATTTTCAGTTATTATAATGGACTTAAAAGTTGTAAAACTTAAAAAAATAATGCAAAGTTATTGATGGCGTCTTACTTTAGCCAATCTCCAAGAGTCGTCATTACAAACTCGTGCTGGGTCTGTGGCAAGGATTTTATTCTGGTAGAATGTGTTCCTCTTGGGTTTATGATTTTTATTACGCCACTATTTTCTCCTGTTTCAGGAGCTGCCGCTGTCCATGGGTCATATTCACCATAAATTATAAAGGTATTTTTAGCTTTAGTCTGAAGAAATTTCTCCAAATCGACAGAAGTTTGGGTATAAAACTGAGTTTGCATGTCTTTTGGAAGGAAAATTCTGTTGAAATAACCTTCTGCTGAGGTAATAGTAAGATATTTTGCTAATGTTTCGGTTTCGTAACCATAATAACCAAGTTCCCGAGCTGCCTGATAGAAAAATGGCATTGTAGTCTCCGATCCTTCAATCGAAAAATAGTCAGGTCCCGAAACCGTTATTAAATGCTGGAAAAGTTTTGAATCGGACTCCTTTACTTTGGGGATTCTCTCAGTATTACCAACCCACTGCCAGAAAGCGAAAGAATACTCAAGCACACAATATTCATACACTTCTTCAAGAGGTATTCTAAATGTTAACTTAGCAGATTTTACATAACTTTGGAACATTGGGAATATTGTAGCTTTGCGTTTTAGTATTTCTTTTTGAAAAGCTACAATTTTCTTTCTGTCTTTCTTTGTTGCGTTATTATTGATAAAAGGTTCGTGTCTGCCATCTTCCAAAGCTTTTGCCACTGGTGCTACATAGGCAACTGTTGCTGCAACATCTTTTGGATAATACATTTGATAAAGTAAACAAGTTTGACCACCCTTACTAATTCCTGTACTAACCCATTTGCCTTTATAGATATCTTTTAATGCCATTCTTACTGCATGTTGATCGTCGGCAGCGGCTCTTGTTGTGAGGTAAGACCAATCGATTGGTTCGGCAGGCGCTGATTCTGCAAAATATCTGTGTTCGATACAAATTTGATTTGCCTGCAGAATATCACTTAACTCATTTACATAACCTTCAGCAGAAGCATAATCAGCATTATATCCTTCGGTTATATAAACTACAGGTGCATTATAACTCTTATGACACAGATATACTCGCTGTTTAAAAGTTCCAGCTTCGGGAGCAGAAACATCAAGAGGTTGTTCGAAAATAATCAAGTACTTCTCCGAAAAGAAATTAGTAGTTTTTAATTCCTCAACCGAAACTACCCCAGGCAAACTTTTTAATTTCTCATAAAGCTCTCCCGAAAAAACACTAATTGAGATTATTGATAGAATAAGTACGAATGATAATTTGCGTAATGTGCTCATATTCAGCGGTATTAGTTAACAAATGCTTGCGTTATTTCCTTACTTGCAATATAGAAATTCATTTTACATTATGCAAGTATGTTTTGATTGAATAAAATGTTTTTATACATTTATTTTTTAATTTCAATCTCCCTCTTCTTAATGCTTATTTAATGAGCTTTGTAGAATGCTAATTAGCTCAATGATTTTATTCTTTTTATAGATTGTTGAATTTTGACCTGAAATATTATCCTTTATAAATTGACATAAACAGATACATAAAAAAATACTAAGTAGCTTGTTTTGTTTTTTTCTAATTTTGCCCCGTGAAAAATCTAGTTGATAAAATATTCGGAAAAAATCGGGATGTTGATGAATTGTTCGACTCTTTGAAGCAAAAAGAAGATTTGAGTGTGATTAATGTACAAGGACTTGCCGGTTCTTCAAAGTCATTTCTGATTGCTTCGGTATTCCTGCGCGAGAAGATGCTCACTTGTGTTGTAATGCCAGATAAAGAATCGGCTTCATACTTTTATGATGATATTTCGAATATACTTGGAGATGAATACACTTTATTTTTTCCAAGTGCTTATAAAAGATCTGTCGAATACCTTAAAACTGATAAAACAAACATAGTACTTAAAACAGAGGTTCTCAACAAGTTAAGTTCAGGAAAAAAACCCTATTTGGTGGTTAGCTACCCTGGGGCAATAATGGAGAAAGTAATCAAAACTCGCGAACTAACCAAGAATACTCTCGAAATAAATACTGGCGAAAAGCTTTCGATGGATTTTGTAATTGAAGTTTTACACGAATACGAATTTCGCCACGAAGACTTTGTTTACGAACCGGGTACGTTTTCTATCAGAGGTAGTATAATTGACGTTTTTTCTTTCAGCAACGAACAACCTTACCGTATCGATTTCTTCGGCGACGAAGTGGAAAGTATTCGTAGCTTTGATCCCGAGTCACAATTATCCACTGAAAGACACAAGAAAATTCAGATAATTCCAAATATTCACGAGCACCTTATTCAACAAGAAAAAGTACCTTTTTTCGAATTTGTAAATAAACACTGTAAATTTTGGCTCGATCAGCCCGCAATGATTATCGACAAAATTGACAAAACCTATAAAGCGGCTGAAATTCGTTATTCAGAAGTTGATATTACTAAAGTTGATGATGACGAGATTTGTGTATTAAATCCAAAAACAAATCTGCTTTCATCGAATGATTTTACGGAACAAATAAAGTCGTTTCAGATTGTAGAATTCGCTCCTCGTTCGGTGTTCGATGCAGTAAAAACATATAAATTTAATGTCGAACCTCAACCAGCATTCAACAAGCAATTCGATCTTATTGCCGAAAACTTAAAAAACAACGAAGAAAACTATTACGAAACCTACATACTCAGTAATAACGAAAAACAGCTTCAGCGACTGCGCGACATTTTCTCCGACAAGGGCGATAAGGTTAAGTTTTTTGCAATTCTAAAAACTATTAACGAAGGCTTTGTCGATCATCAAAGTCGAACTTGTGTTTATACCGACCATCAGATTTTTGAAAGATATCATCGTTTTACGCAAAAAAATGTTGCTCGTAAAGAATCCATAACCATACAAGATTTAACAGCTCTGCGCCCGGGCGACTATGTTGTGCATATCGACAATGGTATTGGCAAATTTGGCGGACTTCAAAAAATCACCAACGACGGTCGCGTGCAGGAGGTAATTAGCATCATTTACGACAATAACGATATTCTTTTTGTAAACATTCACTCTTTGCACCGTATTTCAAAATACCGTGACAAAGAAGGCGAAGCTCCAAAAATTCATAGACTTGGCTCGGGTCATTGGAAAAGATTAAAGGAAAAAACCAAAAAGAACATTCAGGATATTGCCCGCGACTTAATTGTACTTTATGCCAAACGTCGTGAGCAAAAAGGCTATGCTTTCTCACCCGACTCATACCTTCAGCAAGAACTAGAATCTTCATTTATGTACGAAGATACGCCCGACCAAGCAAAAACCAGCGAAAGTATCAAAAGTGATATGGAAACTGATATGCCAATGGACCGACTGGTTTGTGGAGATGTTGGATTTGGCAAAACAGAACTTGCAATCAGAGCAGCTTTTAAAGCAGTGGCAGACAGTAAACAGGTAGCAGTTCTTGTGCCCACTACAATTCTCGCTTTACAACATTATCAGACTTTCAGAGAAAGGCTTGCAGGAATGCCAGTGTCTGTATCTTATGTGAGTAGATTAAAATCATCGAAAGAAATAAAAGAAACTCTCACAAAATTAAAAGCAGGCAAAGTTGATATAATTATAGGTACACACCGACTTGTAAATAAAGATGTCGAATTTAAAGATCTCGGACTTCTAATAATTGACGAAGAACAAAAATTCGGTGTTGCGATGAAGGAGAGACTTAGAGAAATCAAAGTAAATGTTGATACATTAACACTTACAGCAACTCCTATTCCTCGAACACTGCAATTTTCGCTTATGGGTGCAAGAGATTTGTCAGTTATAAATACTCCACCACCAAATCGACAGCCAATTATTACCGAGCTACACTCCTTTAACAACGAAATTATTAAGGAAGCAATCTATTATGAGGTTGGTAGAAATGGGCAAGTATTTTTCATTAATAATCGCATACAAAATATTCACGAAATTGAAAATCTGATTAACAGACTTTGCCCCGAAGTTAAAACCGTTGTGGCTCATGGTCAAATGGAGGGGACACAACTTGAGAAAATTATTCTTGAGTTTATGCGTGGCGATTATGATGTTCTAATAAGCACTTCGATTGTTGAAAATGGGGTAGATATTCCCAATGCCAACACAATGATAATCAACAATGCCAACAACTTTGGGCTTAGCGACTTGCACCAATTGCGCGGACGAGTAGGTCGAAGTAATAAGAAAGCATTCTGCTATCTACTTGCACCGCCTGTTAACGTGCTTACTCCAGAAGCAAGACGCAGACTTAAAGCAATTGAAGAATTTAGTGAGCTTGGAAGCGGAATAAATATCGCACTTCAGGATTTAGACATTCGTGGCGCCGGAAATATTCTCGGTAGCGAACAATCTGGATTTATTGCAGATATTGGATTTGAAACTTATAATAAAATCCTTAACGAAGCACTCGACGAACTTAAAGATGGTGAATTCCGCGAACTTTTTGCCCAAACCGAAGGAGAAAACGATAATTTAATAAAATCTGCCTCCGATTGTCAAATTGAAACAGACCTCGATATTCTAATTCCAGATTATTTTATTTCCAGTACTTCGGAACGAATTAGACTTTACCGCGAACTCGACGAGCTTAAAACACCAGCAGAATTGACAGTTTTTCGGAATAATCTCCTCGACAGGTTTGGCGAAATTCCTGACGAAACTGAAAAGCTTTTCGAAATTGTACATCTACGTTGGACCGCCATCGAACTTGGTTTCCAGAAAATTGTAATAAAAAACAATGTTTTCATCGGCTATTTTCCTTTAAATCAACAATCAAATTATTATTCTTCAAAAATTTTCTCAAAAATAATAACCTATATTCAAAATCATCCTGGCAACCTGCAACTTAAAGAACAAAACGAGAAGCTTACTTTACGAATTATAAATGTAAACTCTCTTGAGAAAATTACAGGAGTGCTTTTAAAACTACGCGAATGGGTTTCGCAGAACGAGGAATTAATATGAAAGATTTCTTTGTAAAACTCCAGAATTTGTTTACTTTTGAAAAGTTGAGAACTATTTTAATTTCTTAGTTACAAATTATTGGTTTGTGTGAGCAAATCGTAGAGATTGTCATGGCGCAGGATTTTTTTAACACCTATAATAAACTACGCGTAAAAATGTTTTACGGAACAATATCAATTTATTGTATCCGCTTTATAATTGTTTTTTTTCTTAATTTAAAATCCCCTTATGTAAATATTTTTTATGCTGACTTAATTGCATTACTGATATTTATTGCCGACTTCTTTTATCTTTTCTTAAATAACAAACGAATCAAAACGGCCACCCTTATTCTGGTATATACAATTGTGCTAAACATTTTTGTTACTGGTATTATCTCTGGATATGAACCTTCTGGGGATGTTAAGGTGGTCCGAGATCTGATAACCTTAAATATTATGGTCTTAATCACCGCATTTATGGTTGACAGAAAACACACGATAATGCTCACAGTCTTTTTGATTGCTTCGTATTTTGTGATGGCTTTCGTTTTTAATATAGACCTTTATGCAGATTTCTTAATTTTTATGAGTTTATTCACGTTAGCGGCACTATTTATTTATAGTATGCTTGCAAATTTGATTGAAAAAACTGTAAAAGCAAGTATGGATGCAAAGGAAGAAGTTGAAACGCTTGGCAGATTTAGACATAATATTATAAGACTAATCTTTCATGACATAAAAGTTCCAGTTGGTTCAATTATCGAGCTTAATAGAGATTTAAACACCTCGGGAGCTCAAAAAACAGTTTTTTATGCGAGGAGTATTATAAAACATTTGGAAAATGTTCTAGATGTTGAGAAACTTGAAGAAGCCGAGTTAAAACCCGAATACTCAACTGTAAATATTGCTGAGTTAATTCAAAGCTCTATTTTTATGGTTGAGACAATTGCAGATCAAAAAGAATTAAAAATTATCTGTAAAAACTGTGTTGATGGGACAATTAAATGCGACAGAAATCTTACGGTAAGGGTTTTAACCAATCTTTTGTCGAACGCAATAAAATATTCTGACAAAGGTAAAAGTATATTTATTGATACATTGGTAGTTGATGATAAAATAAAGATTACTGTAATTGATGAAGGAATTGGGATTGATGAGCAGCACCTGCAAAAGATTTTCTCAAAGTATTACATGGTTAATCCCAATAGCAGTAACGAATTAAGATCGTCCGGACTTGGCCTCACATTTTGCAAACTTGCTATCGAAGCTCAGAATGGCGAAATTGAAGTATATTCAAGACTCGGTGAAGGCTCTAAATTTGGCTTTACTTTACCCGGTTATAGTAACGGAGATTTAGCTATTTCGATAAATTTTTCCGAAAAAAACAACTTTAGCTTAACAAGTAGTGAGAAGATGTTTCTTTTGCCTCTTTGTCAGCAGATACAAGCTATCCCTGTTTACAAGCTTAGCGAGATAATTGTAAAACTAAAAGAGATCGAAATTCCAGAGAAAGGCAATATCTCGACATGGAACGAAAGAATCACTGCTGCCGTATATGCTGGTAATCAATATAAGTATAATGCTTTGATAGAAAAAGTAATTTCTCAAAATGATGCAAACTAATCAGAAAAAAATATTAATTGTTGACGACACTGTAGAGAATCTGCAAATTGCAATGAGTTACATTATTGGCGACTCGGTTCCTTATGCGATGCTCGCAGCTCAAAATGGTGAAATTGCCTTAAGAATTGCACAACAAGAAAAGCCAGACATTATAATTATGGATTGGGAAATGCCTGTAATGAATGGTATTGATTGCATAATTGAATTAAAAAAGAACCCTGAGACTACAAATATTCCTGTAATCATATCAACTGGAATTAGGCTAACTCCTGACGATTTAAAAATTGCATTTCACGCTGGTGCTTCTGATTTCATAAGAAAGCCACTTGAGAAAACCGAATTCTTATCAAGGATAAATTCTCACCTAAAACAAGCTGAGCTGTTACATAAAATCAGCCAACAATCAATTATAATTAACGAATCCGAAACGATAAGGCAAAATGAACATATTGAGTTGTTAGAAGCCGTCATTTGTGAGAATTCGGAAACAATCAGCTTTTTTGGTAATATTTTAGAAGATATTTCGACACGTTTAGTGAATTTGAATTTAAAAAATGATGAAATTGAAAAAATTATCTCAGCGATAGAAATGCTCCGCAAAAAATCATCAGTTTCAGAGAATACAAATTTTAATGTAGAAAAGAATTACATCTATCAATTACTTCAAAAGCATCCCAATCTTACTCCGCAGGAAATTCAATTATGTGTTTTCATCAGGAAGGATATTCAAACAAAAGAAATTGCCGAAATTACCTTCCGAGAACCTGCATCGGTAAAAGTTGCTCGCAGCAGATTGCGCAAAAAGCTTGGGCTTGAGGAGCCGGATAATTTCCATGCTTATCTAAACTCGATTTAAGACTGTTATCCTTTTGATAACCTTTTCGCTAACCTTTTGTAAAGATTGCTCAATCACTAGCCCTGTGTATATTTGGTAACTTTGACGCCAAATATAAAAACTTAACTATGAGAAAACTATGTACACTGGCAGCAGGGTTCTGCCGTAAAATTAAAATGCCCTTTGTGATGCTGCTACTAATCGGAACAATGTTTTCAGGTTTTGTAAATGCACAACATTCATTAACTTTAAGCACAAATAACTATCCGAACAAAGTTGTTGTAAGTTGCGAAAGTTATAATAATTGTTGGTATATTAATGGTGGTTATAGTGTGGTTTATTGGTATATTAATGATGTCGTTTCTGAGATTGTATATAGTGAGCCAATGAATGCTTCAGATCGAATATATAAAGTTACAAACAAGGAATTAGATTGTTCTCATTTGGCTCCAGGATCCACTGTAACGATAAAAGCTCATATTGGTCATTATGATGCCTACGGTTGGTATTACTTAGCTGACCCGCTATATGTCACACAAACTCTTGCTAGTTATACAAATGTTTCGAACGTACAGGCGACCGATGGAGTTTATATGACAATGGTAAATGTCTCGTGGAACAACAACGAATTGTTTGATAACCATTCTTACATTGTGCAGGCAAACAATATGAGTGTTAGCACGCCTCAACCCATTGGCACAACAACTTGGTCTCATACAGGTCTTGCTCCAGGAAGCACAGCAAACTATAGAGTTGCATCATCAGCTAACGGCTCTTGGCAAGCTTCAACTGCGAATGCAGGTTCGACATTTGACCCCAATTTAACAGCAACAAACAACCAATCAGCATCAATCGTGTTAAATTGGAATGACGCTAGTGCAACCTATCAAGCAAATGGTTTTATCCTCGAATGGAAGAATGCTTTAAACAATTGGGAAGTAATTTGGGATACAGATTATAAGTATCACACCACAAAAACACTTAACAGTTCCAATCATGCGATGATTCCTGGTTATACTTATGAATACAGACTTAAAGTAAAACCTATTGGCACTTCAGATGTTGTTGCTGAAACAAGCGGAAAGTCCAAGCCTAATGGAAAAATAAGTGGATATATTCGCACTCCATTCCCAGGACAGGTACCTGTTTCGGGTGTTTTAGTTGAAGTCGAACTTGTTGGCAGTCCATTACCCTCCGATCCAACAACATTCTACTCTGCATACACAGACATGAATGGCTACTACGAAATAAACGATATTTATTATTATGAGGAAGCAGATTTTGTTGTAACGCCAATTTACGATGACAGAGATTTTGACCCGGACAATCAAACAGTTACTTTGGCAATTGGGGATAATACAAAAACTGCAAATTTTACAGATTTGTCCTCTTTTTCTATTTCGGGTAACATTAGCAATGGAACATGTCCTGTTCCAAATGTAAATATGGTTGTAGCCAATGATACGCTTGCAGTTACAGATCTCGATGGGAATTATATCCTCACTGTTTCTACCGGAGGTACTTATGTTATTACTCCCAAATTACAAGATCACTACTTCGAACTTGTTGAGGAATCTGTTGTTGTAGCCGCCGATATTACTGGGGTTGATTTTACCGACACAACTGTTTACTTGGTCAAAGGACAAATTGAAGCAAGTTGTAATACAAATATTGGTTCTGGAACAATACGTTTTTACAGCACAGATGCATTAACATGCTTTGATGTTGATGTTGTTACAGATGCTAATGGATATTTTTCAATATATCTACCAGCTCAAGCATATTATGTTGTTTTAACCGACTTTACTGCTGACGATCCTGGAAACCTAGATGCTTTGGATGTATTAGCATTTTTCTCCGAACCAAAACTAATGGATCTAACATACTATGATGATGAATTATTTGAAGGAGACACTTTAACTTATGACCTTACATATAGAACACCTCCAACATTGCAAATGAGTAATATTGGATACGTTTCTACATGCTCGGGCCCGGTTGTTCAACTCGTTAAACAATATGAACCACTTACAATTGAGTTTAATCCTATTGATGATTATTTAGGCAATCAATGTCCTGCAGGCGATGGTATGATAATAATTCGCGAAAATGTATCATCAATTGGCATGGACATAAATATCGATACTATTTACTACACTAGTGGCCAAGTGATTTTATATGATTTAATCCCTGGCACACCCAATTTGATTGAGGCACAAGGCTATAAGAAATTCTTCGAAGCTACATTAGAAAGAGATGGTCAAACTGATGTAGTTTATCAAGATGTAATCGTGCTTGGAGATAGTCCCCGTGAACAGAACTTTACTACTGTAACACCTCAGATTCCATTCCATATACTGCATAATCCTCCCGGAGATGCAAGCTATAGCTTCCTCGAAACTGATCAAACTATTACCTCATCATTTTCACAAACATTTTTACAAGAAGGTAGTGTTGACACTTATGTTCGCGCACAGTTAGGTCCATCTATGTCTGTAGAAGCAGGATTTCTTGGTAATGGTGTTTCGATTGAAACTTCTACTCAATTAGATATTACTGCATCTTTGGGGCTGGGCTCATCCGGGTTGACCGATTGGGCTACAGTATTGACCACATCAGTTTCTGAGTTATACCAAACAAGTGGTAACGTTAATATAACTGGTGGTGCAGGCGATGTTTATGTTGGTGGCGCTATGAATATGCTTTATGGCATTACTGATGTTTTGACTTATGATTTTGTCAATTGCGAAATAGAGAAAACACAGACCCTGTTTATGCAACCATCTGGTATTGAGTCAACTTTTATGTACACCGAATCTCATATTACCGACGTAATAATTCCAGAATTGCAGTACATATCTGATTATCTTAACTCAATAAACGAACTAGATTCTGCTGCATATTACACAAATCAGCTTAACGTCTGGCAACAATTTGTTGATACTAATCACGAAAATATTGAAAATGGAACTTTAGGCGATGTGATTAGTATAAGCGGAGGTGTAGGATACACAAACACACATACAGCATCAAGAAGTGACTCTAAAACATTTGATTGGAACATTTATATTGACTATGGAGTTGCTCTGGATGCAGGGATGTCTGTTGGAGGAATTGGTATCTATGGAGGAGTCGCTGTTCAAGGTCGTTCGACCTGGGGAAAAATTTCTTTTGATGAGACAACCACCACCACTACCGTGGGTTACTATTTAGGTGATGATGATTTAGGAGATGACTATCTGATACAGGTTGTAACTGACAAAATCTATGGAACACCTGCTTTTAAGCTAATCTCTGGGCAAACAATGTGTCCATTCGAAGAAGGAACTGTTCCGCGTGAAGGTGTTCAGTTAACATCCACTTCAAACTATCTATCGGTTGAAGAAAACGAAGAAGCAGTATTTATTTTGCAACTCGCAAACACAAGCCAAACCGACGAAGAAATGACTTATGATTTAATTTTTGATCATACCACAAATCCTGGCGGTGCTTCATTAACCATTGGTGGGAGCCCAATTATTGGAGGTATTCCATATTCTTATACAGTTCCTGCCTGGGGCTCGGTTGATGTTACTATTACAGTCTCTAGAGGACCTATAAACTATGATTACAACGGATTAAAGTTTATCATGAAATCGCAATGTGATGATGAAATTGCTGACGTAGAATATCTAAATGTTCATTTCTACAAAATGTATGATCTTAATCTAGCTGTAAACGGTAGTGGAACAACAAATGTCTCGACTGGAATACATGCATATCAGGAAGGAACAATTATTAACCTATATGCATCGCCATCAATGGGTTATGAATTCCAGAAATGGATTGTTGGTTCAAGCGAATACTTTACTCAAGCACTTGCAGTAACAATGGACGAAGACAAAACAGCTACTGCATATTTTATTGAAACTACTGAACCGCAATATACTGTAGATATTTCAGTAATTGGAAATGGGACAACTCAACCTCCTGCAGGATCGTACATTTTTAACGAAGGCTACGAACTTCTACTAACCGCTTATCCTGAACTATACAACGCATTTGTAAAATGGACAATTAATGGGGAAGAAGTTTTTGAACCGGCTACAACTATTACAATTTCTGAAAACACAACAATTGTTGCCGAGTTTATAGGCACTCATCTGTTGACAGTACTAACAAATGGCGAAGGTTATGTTAATCCAGATGCTGGTTACTATACCGTAAACGATGGAAGTGAAGTAAGCCTTTATGCAAATCCAGAGCTAGGCTACGTATTCGAAAAATGGATTGTTGCTGGCGATGAATATTATACCCAGTATATCACATTCGATGTTATCGAAGATATGATTGCAGTAGCATATTTTATCCCAACGATGGAAGAACAACATGCTGTCGAAATTTCGGTTTCCGGTGTTGGAGGAACTACAATACCGCCAGCAGGAGAATATTTGTATGTGGATGGAAGTATCTTAGCACTAAATGCTGTTCCTAACGAAAATTATTTGTTCCAAAAATGGAATATTAATGGAATCGAAACAACAAATAATCCTGTTAACCTAACTGTCACAGGTGAGTTTACTGCAGTTGCTTATTTTACCGAAATTCCAAGTGTGGTTCAGGGAGCAGCAATAAAGAATTTGTGCAATATTTTCCCAAATCCATCAGACGGAAATGCTGAAGTAACTTCTAATGAAATAATTAATGAAATAACTGTTTTTGATATTACCGGAAAAATGTCATTCCAGATCAAAGATGTAAATTCTAAAAATTATGCACTATTTCTCAATGAGTACAAACCTGGAGTTTATTTAGTCAATGTATTGACTGACTCTGGCAGCTCAACTTTTAAAATGCAGATTTTACGATAATCCATCACCGGTAAAAACGAAAAGAGGGGGCAATTGTCTCCTCTTTTTTTTCTCCAAAAAGGGTTTACTCAATTTGTATTGAAAATATTATACTCAACCACCATAAGATTTTATATTTAGAAAATAGTAGATTTTGTAACTAATCGATGAAGAATTTCTTTGCATAGCAGTAGCTATGGAAAGAAATTATGAGGAAGAGTAGGTGCAAAAGATACGGTTTATATTACAAAATCCTATGGTGGTTGAGTATAAGTACAATTCCTTCAATCAACTGAAGGAATTTCATTAAATTGCTTCAATTGGAAAATAATTCAATATAGGGATTTATGTAGAATTATTAGTTTTTCTTAAACCCAATTGGTTGACTTAGAACAACATGCTGGTCTTTCCTTAAGCCTAGAATTTTGCTAACTTTTTCTTTATTAACCCAACCAAGTACAACTGTTGCCATGTTTTCTGATGCGGCAAACAAATAAACATTTTGGGAAATAAAGCCAGTATCTGTTGCCGAATAAAACATTTTTGTTTTTTTATCCATTACAAATGCCATGCGGCCATAGTCTGCGACATATACCAGCACAACAGGCGCAGTGGCAACAAAATCTTGTTTACCCATTTCGCTAATAAAATCTCCTTGTTTTATAGCTTTAAGAGAATGTGTCACTGCATCGAAAAGATATACTCCACTCTTAATCACGACATAAACATCAATTTCCTGATCGTTCATCGCAGTGGGTGCTGTGCGCTTTTGCTCTTCTGTTCTATTAATCCCATTTGCAGCCCAAAGTAAATTAGATAACTGCTGCAAGCTCAATTCTTCAGGACCAAATTCACGAATGGTCTGTCTGTTATTTAATGCCTCCATCAGAGGTTTTCCACCTGTTTTTTGTGGTTCTGGCAAATTTATATCCACAAACTCCTGAGCAAATGACACATTTAGCATAAAGGCTAAGCTAAAAAACAACACAATCTTTCCCATAAAATATTTTTTTCAAATATAGCAATTCTCTGATACAGTGCCAATTGAAGTAAATAATTCATTTTTGCTCAACTTGTAAAGTAAGAAAAATGCTAAAACTAATTAATAACTGAAATAAATTTGCTTTCGCTTATTATTTGTATTATCTTTGCACCCACATTGCGGGGTAGAGCAGTTGGTAGCTCGTCGGGCTCATATCCGCCGGTTGGCGGACATAGGTTCGAGTCCTTTGAAAGTTCTTAAAAAGATTTAAAATATATTGCGGGGTAGAGCAGTTGGTAGCTCGTCGGGCTCATAACCCGGAGGTCATAGGTTCGAGTCCTGTCCCCGCTACTA
>CAZOHR010000060.1:0-15076 GCA_964579045.1 uncultured Bacteroidales bacterium
TTGCATGTGTTAAGCCTCCCGCTAGCGTTCATCCTGAGCCAGGATCAAACTCTTCGTTGTAATATAATTTTTTAAAATATCTCTCGTAAAGTCCTGTCTCGTTCAAAACTACTATCATAAATAATAGTTAATTTGTTTATCTGTTATTCTGTTTTCTACTTGCTAATAAGTCAAAGAACTTTTTTTCCCAGCTTTTTATCGCCGGTTACCCATCGTTTTGGGACTGCAAAAATAGATACTTTTTCATTACCACCAAAACTTTTTTCACTTTTTTTTTAAATTTTTAAATCTTAACTACTAAACCCTTTGACACACTGCATTTTACACTCAAATAAAAATTGATATCAACAATAAAATTATTCCATTTGTTGTTAGTAATTAAAAATTAAGCGTATATTCGCATCATAAATATGATAAAAGTGAAAGAGAACATCGTCATTATTCCGACTTACAACGAAAAAGAAAATATCGAATCTATTGTCAGATATGTCTTTTCATTGAGTACTCAATTCAATATCCTTATTGTAGACGATGGATCGCCTGATGGTACTGCAGGTATTGTAAAAAAACTAATGACTGAATTTCCAGAAAGACTGTTTATCCTTGAACGTTCGGGGAAACTTGGCCTTGGAACTGCTTATATCGCAGGATTTAAATGGTGCTTGGAGGAAGGGTACACCTATATATATGAAATGGACGCTGATTTTTCACATAATCCTGATGACCTTGTAAAACTTTATACTGCATGCGTAAATGGTGCTGACATGTCGGTTGGATCGCGATATAAAACAGGTGTAAATGTTGTTAACTGGCCAATGAGTAGAATACTTCTATCTTTTGGGGCATCGAAATATGTAAGATTTGTAACCCGCATGAAACTTACCGATACGACTGCTGGCTTTGTTTGCTACAATAGAAAGGTATTAGAAACAATAAATCTTGATAATATCAGAATGATTGGATATGCTTTCCAGATTGAAATGAAGTTTAAAGCTTGGCTTCACAAATTCAAAATAGAAGAAGTAACTATTGTATTTACAGACAGACAAAAAGGAAGCTCAAAAATGAGTGGAGGCATAGTTGGAGAAGCCATTTTTGGGGTTTTCAAAATGAAAATTCAAAGTTTAATGTCTCGTAAAAAGTTTTTATCATAAAGGTTGTATATATCATTACTACACTCTAATTCTCCTAATTTTATTAAATAAAATATATATCAAATAGTCAAATCATTTAAGATCTACTACATTATCATTAAAAATAATCTATCAAAACGATATTTTGATAAAATATTCTCGATATTTTTCATAATCATTAAAAAAAGTTTTATATTTGCCCCAATAAACTTATCACAACACTTATTTATTAACTAAAATTTTAAACAAAAATGAAAAAATTTACATTTATTTTAGTAGCATTGCTCTTAGGTAGTATAGCATTTGCTCAAACATTTCAGTCAAATCCAAAACTGAATGTACTTCACAATACTACTTCAACACCTAAAACTTATGTTACAACTTTGCAATGGTGTGCAGAGGATAACGGTACTGGAATAGGAACTAATGCTGCTGGTACTTTTTCTTGTGCTGCAGAATTTGACGCAGCAGACTTGGCTGCTTATGATGGAAACTATATTACAAAAATTTTCGTTGGTATAGCTGACGCTTCTGTAATTACTTCTGCCAAAGTAGCTATTCTTACAGGCGGTGCAGCTACTCCTGCTATTGCCTATGAACAAAACGTAACACTGGTAAACGGTTGGAACGAAATTTATTTAACAGTTCCTTATCCTATTAATGGTGCTACGCCAATTATGGTTGCTTACGAAGTTGTTGCAACAGGTGGCTTTCCACTAGGTTTTGATGCAGGTCCAGAAACTCCAAAAGGAAACTGGATAGCTACTGGAACTTTAACATCTCCTTATTCTCACTTAACTGAATTATTGGCAACTTTAACTTACAATTGTTCAATTAAAGCTGAAGTTGATGATGAAGCAGGTGGTTCAGCTATTGGTGTAGCTCCAAGTGATTTATATTATGTTGGTTATGTTGGAGGTGGTGTTACAGCAGCACAAAGCATTGTTGTACAAGGTGTTAGCTTAACTGAAGGCATTGTAGCTACAACTGCTTCTCCATTTGAAGTTTCTTCTGACAACGTTACTTTTGGTGCAACTGCAAATCTTCCTTCAACTGGAGGAACTCTTTACTCTAGATTTGTACCTGCTGCTGCTGGTACTTTCATGGGCACAGTTACTTTTACTAGTGCAGGCGCAACTGATGCTGTTGTAAACTTAAATGCTATAACTGTAGATTGTTCAACTATTACTCTACCATTACTTGAAGATTTTGAAACACAAAGTTCATTATGCTGGACTTCTGCTCAAAGTGCGTCTCCTATAACAAATGTTATGGGTGTAACTGCTGACACTTCACACATTACTGGTACAAACTCATGGTTATTCTCTTCTTACAATGAAGCTGACGTTTACGATCAATATTTATTTTCTCCAGAACTTCCTACTTCTGCACAAGATTTAAACATTAACTTCTATTACATGGATATTGCAAACCAAAGTTATCCAGAAGTATTTAAAGTTGGCTATTCTTCAACTGACAATGCAATTGGTTCATTTACTTGGGGAACTGAAATAGGTGCTAATGTAAACGAATGGGAACATTATGTAGGAACTGCCCCAGCTGGAACAAAATTTATTGCAATTCATTATTATTCTGATTATGGTTACTATTTAGTAGTTGATGATATTAATGTTGATTTCGCTGTTGCGGTAGAAAACAATGTAACTGCAAAAGTTGCTGTATATCCTAACCCTGCATCTGACGTTGTAACTGTTAAGAATGCTGAAAACTCTAATATCGTTGTTGTTAACATGGTTGGTGAAGTAGTTGCTACAGTTGAAAACGCTTCTGCTCTCGAATCTATCAACATCAGCAATTTAGCTAACGGAACTTATTTCGTAAGAGTTAATGCTGAAGTTTTCAAATTCAATGTTGTTAAATAATTAGTTTTAACATAATACATAAAAAGCTGCTGACAATTGTCAGCAGCTTTTTTGTTTATATACCAATAAAAAAAAGAGACTATCCGTAAATAGCCTCTCACATAAAAATTTCTTTATACTTGCTTTGGACTAACACATAAAATCGGGACATGTGATTTACGAATCAACTTGATTGCCATACTACCGACAAAGAACTTCTGTAATTTCGTTTCTTGTCGTGTCATAATAACAATTAAATCAGCTTTTTTATCATCCGCATAGTCGTTTACTGCATTAGCCATTACTTCAATATCATTCTTGGTTTTCAAAAGTTCGGTAACACATTTAATCTCAAACTTATCGAAAACAGCTTTCACCTGATTAATTTGAGATTTTATTTTATCGCACTCTAACTCATCTGTAAAACTCGTCGCTGATACTATGTGTACAGTTGAACCGTAAATCTTAGCAATCTTTATTGTTTGATCGATTTTCTGCTTTGTTTCCTTCGTTAAATCCAAAGGTAAAACAATATTATCGCAGCCAGTTCTTTCAAATTTACCAGCAAACACAACCACTGGGCAACTAACCTGATCGATAAGTTTTAAGGTTGTAGAAGCCAATGCTTTTGCCGATGAATCTGTACCTATAAATATATATGAAGGCAACAACTCTTTTTCTACAGCTAAAATCTGCGGGAGAATTTTACCACATTCAATTCTGGAATGTACTCTTGCACCTTTTTCCATTGGATATTCATCCGCCATCCTAGCAAGTCGATTTTGTATCGAGTCAATATTGTCACTACTGTTGTCTATCATTCTCAAACTAGGGATAACATGCAGCAAGAATATATCTGCACCGGTTTTGCCAGAAAAATATACACTTTGCTTAAATGCAATATCAGCCTGTGATGAGAAATTCGTTGGAACGAGAATTCTGTTTTTTGTCATAAATAAAATTATTAATAACTTTGCGCCCTCTAATAAAATGCTTATATTTACAAATATATATTATTTTTTAAGTTTATGAAACAAATTGCAGAATCAGAATTAATAATTAATAATGATGGTAGTATTTTTCACCTTCATTTAACCCCAGATCAGATTGCAGAAAATGTAATTCTTGTTGGCGATCCAGGTCGAGTTGCTTTGATATCAGCTCATTTCGACAAAATCGAACATAAAGTTCAAAACAGAGAATTTATAACTCATACTGGTTATTATAGAGGCAAACGATTCTCAGCTTTAGCAACAGGAATCGGAACTGATAATATCGACATTGTTTTGAATGAACTTGATGCATTGGTAAATATTGATTTAAAAACTAGAACTCCAAAAGATACTCATAAATCATTGAATCTAGTTCGCATTGGCACCTCTGGTGGTTTACAGCAAGACTTAGACGTTGATTCATTTCTTATGTCAGAAACTGCTATTGGTTTTGATGGTCTATTGAATTTTTACCAAAGAAGAGATGATGTTTGCCGTCCAGATATAGAAAGTGAATTTATTAAACACATGAATTGGAATCCTAGAATTGCTGCTCCATATTTTGTTGATGGCTCTTCAGAACTAATGGAAAAAATTGGTACTGATATTAGAAGGGGGTTAACTATTTCTGCTCCTGGATTTTATGGCCCTCAAGGACGTCAATTGAGATTAGAGATTCAGGATCCTGACATCAATGAAAAAATCAGGGCTTTCCGTTTCGAAAATAAATGCATAACCAACTACGAAATGGAAAGTTCTGCATTATTTGGATTATCCGCGCTATTAGGTCATAAGGCAGCAACTGTTTGTGTTATAATAGCAAATCGTTATGCGAAACAATACAGCAAAGATTATCACCCAGCAATTGAAAAGCTTATCGAAATAGTTCTAAATAGATTGGCAGATTAATAAATTAGGGAAGAAATTTCTAATGCTTAATAAGTCTTTAATTCGAAATTATATAGATATTATGTCAAAACTAGAATTCAGTTTTTTAAACGCTATTTTTGTAATCGGTAATCTGTAATCAGTAATCAGTAATCAGTGGGTTTAACATGGCCGCTATCGCTTATTGGAATTTAACTTTTGTAAAATAAAGCAGAATCTCAAGTATACTACAATTTACCGATTACAGATCACAGATTACAAAAACACATTAGAGACCTAAATAGTTACTATAATTCTAAAGATACTTATTAAGCATTTCTTTTAAAGAGTCCTTCCAATGCGGAATTTCTAAATTAAATGTTCGAATTATTTTTGATTTTTCAAATACACTGTAAGCGGGTCTTTTAACTTTCGATGGAAATTCTGATGCTGAAACAGGTTTTACAGGTGTACTAATATTTCCGAGTTTAAGTATCTCATTAGCAAAATCATACCAAGAGCAAAATCCAGAGTTTGAGTAATGATAAATCCCTGGAGCCCACATTTCTTCTTCATTAAACTGATGAGCTATTTGCAATATTACATTAGCTAAATCTCCTGCATAGGTAGGTGTTCCAAACTGATCATTAACAACAGTAAGGTACTCTTTCTCTTGTGCGATTCTCAAAATGGTTTTAACAAAGTTATTTCCATACTCGCTATAAAGCCAAGATGTTCTAATAATAACTGCATCTGGGCAAAGAGCCATCACATTTTGTTCGCCAGAAAATTTTGTTTTTCCATAAACCGATGTTGGTCTACACTCAGATTCTTCAGTGTAAGGAGCTGTAGCATCACCATCAAAAACATAATCAGTCGAAATATGAATAAATTTCACATTGTTAGAACAACATATTTCTGCAAGTTTGCCTGGAGCCTCAGCATTTATCTTTTGAGCTAATTCGATATCATCTTCTGCCTTTTCAACCGCCGTATATGCGGCACAATTAATCAGAACATCAAATTTATTTTGGCTGATAAATCTTTTTATTTGTTCATCCTCAGTAATATCCAATTCATCTATATCAACAAAAATGAAATTATATTTAGGATAATTAATTGAGCAATCTCTAATTTTCAGTCCGAGTTGGCCATTTGAACCTAAAACTGCAATATTCATATTAAAAATTCATTTCTGCATTTGTAAATACAGGATTATTTACATCCTTTTGAGAGATAATCCTATCTTTAGGTTCAATCATCCAATCAATTCCTAGAAAAGAATCATCGAGTGCAATACCTCGTTCAGCATTAGGATTGTAGTATTCATCACACATGTATGAAAACACAGCAAAATCGGACAAAACCGAGAAGCCATGAGCAAAGCCTTTTGGAATAAGAAATTGTTTTTTGTTCTCAGCAGACAAAATGATAGCATGAAATTTTCCGTAAGTCGGAGAGGCTTTTCTTAAATCTACTGCAACATCCATGACTTTCCCAGATACAACTCTCACCAACTTGGTTTGGGCATATGGATTTAATTGATAATGTAAGCCTCTAACCACACCAAATGAAGAACCAGACTCATTCTGTTGAACTGGATTAAACTCAATACCACAGTTTTTCAACAAAACATTGTTCCACGATTCAATAAAATATCCTCGGCTATCTCCAAAAACAGCAGGTTCGAGTATTAACAAGTCCTCTATATTTGTTTTTGTAACTATCATACAGGCATATCGTCGTTTAGAACCTTTAATAAATATTGCCCATATTGACTTTTCTTAAGAGGTTCGATAAGTTTGATAAGCTGCTCTTTGTTGATAAATCCCCGTCTGTACGCAATTTCTTCAATACAAGACGCTTTAAGCCCTTGTCTTGACTCAATAGTTTCTATAAAGTTTGCAGCTTGTAACAAACTTTCTGGGGTTCCAGTATCGAGCCACGCAAAACCTCGTCCTAAAAGTTTAATCTGCAATCGTTGTTCGGCAAGAAAAATATTATTTAAATCAGTAATTTCATATTCGCCACGTTTCGACTTTTTCAAGTTCTTCGCCTTTTGAATAACATCATTACTGTAAAAGTAAAGACCTGTAACAGCATAATGAGATTTTGGATTCTCTGGTTTTTCTTCTATTGAAATCACATTCCCTTCTTTGTCAAATTCAGCAACGCCATAACGCTCAGGATCATTAACATAATACCCGAAAATAATTGCGCCATCTTTAATTTCTGCAGCTTCCTGTAGAATTCCTCCAAAACCTCGACCATAAAAGATATTATCTCCAAGAACCATACAAACACTATCACCACCAATAAATTCTTCGCCTAAAACAAAAGCCTGAGCTAGTCCATCGGGTGATTGTTGCACTTTGTAACTAATATTCATACCCAACTGCGAACCATCTCCAAAAAGTCTTTCATAAAGACTGATATCAACTGGTGTTGAGATAATCAGCACTTCACGAATTCCTGCAAGCATAAGCGTTGACAGCGGATAGTAAATCATTGGTTTATCATAAACAGGTATTATTTGCTTTGATATGCTAATTGTCATAGGGTGTAATCGTGTACCGGCACCACCAGCTAATATTATTCCTTTCATAAATACCTTTTAATTTAATTTTTAATTTCAGAATTGACTTTGCTTAAATTAGATAGTGTTCTTAAAATATTCTATTGTTCTCTGCAAGCCAGCATCAAGATTGATTGTTGGCTCCCAATTGTTTAATAGAGTTTTTGCTAACGAAATATCAGGTTTCCTTTGAATTGGATCGTCTTCAGGTAATGGATAAAATTCAATCTTGCTGCTGGATCCAGTCATTTTTACAATTTTATCGGCTAACTCGAGCATAGTAAACTCTCCAGGATTTCCAATATTTACAGGCCCAGTAACTGAATCATCAGTATTCATCATTCGAATCATTCCTTCTACCAAATCGTCGACATACTGAAAAGATCGTGTTTGCCTTCCATCTCCATATATCGTTATTGGCTGATTTTGTAAAGCTTGCACAATAAAATTTGAGATAACCCTGCCATCATTTGGGTGCATCCTTGGCCCATAAGTGTTGAATATTCTGATAATCTTGATTTTAACATTATTTTGCTTGTGATAGTTCACAAATAGTGACTCCGCACATCGTTTCCCTTCATCGTAACAAGACCGGGAACCAATAGGATTTACGTTGCCCCAATAAGTTTCTGGTTGAGGATGAATCGTAGGATCCCCATAAACTTCACTCGTAGAAGCTTGTAGAATTTTTGCTTTAATCCTTTTCGCCAAACCTAACATATTGACAGCACCCATAACAGAAGTTTTGATTGTTTTGATTGGGTTATATTGGTAATGGATAGGAGAAGCTGGGCAAGCTAGATTATAAATCTCATCAACCTCAATAAAAAAAGGCATTGTAACATCGTGTCGCACAAGCTCAAAATACGGATTGTCCAAAAGATGAACTACATTTGATTTGGAGCCAGTAAAGAAATTATCGACGCATATAACTTCATTGCCCTCACTTAACAATCGCTCACATAAATGAGATCCTATAAATCCGGCACCACCGGTAACAAGTATTTTTTTCATAACTGACAATAATGTCTGATTTTCAAGAGGTAAAAATACGTGTAATTTTTAAGATTCACAATATTATTGAAATGATATGTAAATCTTAAGCAGATAATTAAAATTTAAATTACTATTTTGGTCAAAAGACAGTCAGACAACCTCACATCCATTGTACAGTTTTTGAGACCTTTATCAATGTATCAGCTTTTATCACGTTATCAACAACAAAGAGTAATAAGATTTAGCGACAAATTAAAGTAATATTGTCAAAATAAAAATCGCAATTCCCATGATAATAGACTTTTATTTCCACATTATGCAATTCGATATCTGTAGCAAACTCGATTTCAAAATTATTATAGCCAGATTTTATGTAATCTTTTGGAAAAGTAAACAACTCAATTATCTTATTATTTCCCCAATCTGATGTTACCACATAGTAAACCGTTTCTGTTTGATTTGCAAAATTCTCCAATTTTAAATTACAACTTAACTTATAGTCGCCAACTCCCAGTTCAAGCAAATGTGTTTTAGCAACAAATTTCTGTTTACAGGAGTCACAGGAGTATGGAATAAAAAGAATATTTCTCCCAGATTCAGAATTTTTAATCAGCATAGAATTATCAAGTATCAAATCCGAGGTTTCTAACTTTAAATAGCTCTTGATATGTGCGTATTTATTTAAAATGCAATCCCCAAGCTTGAAGGATTGTCCATCTTTCATCAATAATCGTCCAAATTGGGAGATTGTGTCAGGAAATGATTCTAACCACATATCTTTGATCAAAAAGATATTCTCGTTTTCAAAGACTTTATCTACTAATTCATATTTTCTCACATCTGACTTGTCATGCGCTGTCGCAATAATCAATTCTGGATTTGAACATGAGGATACATAAGCGTTCCAGAACTCACCAATTATGCCAGACTTACCAAGCACATTTAATTCCCTTTTTACATCAGCATAAGGCTTTAGAGTCTTTGGAATATAAAATTTCATTGAAATTATTGGAGTGATAGCTCCAAAAACAACCGTTGCAATTAAAACAATCTTAAATATTTGGCTCTTTATGCCGTTATTAGGAAGCACATCAAATATCATGATAATTGACAATGTGCTTGTAATATAGAGAGGTACGAAATACCAGACTCCCATGTTATTTAACAAAACCCATTTTGACAAGAAAAGAATTCCACTAACCAAAACTATATCAGCGATAAAAAACAAAAACCACTTATTTGAGATTATTTTCCTAAAAAAACCAGGCGTTTTAATTGAAATTATAATTGTCCAAGACAATAATACAATTGCTAGCCAAGACCAAATTCCAACCCAAAGTTCTTTGGTGTTAAACAATAAAATGTTAAGAATATTCTTTGCAACAATTGAAACAGATTCTCCTACCTCAGTCAGATTATTCAAACTAACGTAATTTTGTATCGCAACGTCTGAAAATGATTTAGCATACTTAATAAATAGACCTCCAATAAGAAATCCTATAAAAGTATAAATACCAGAATACAATATAAATTTCCGTGAAACTTTTTCTTTAAAAAGGAAAAAGAATATAATGATGATAAGCAACAGGATTGAGAAAATTGCTAAATCAGATACCCATACAGAAAGAATTAAAATAAATATTGCTATTACCAAGTAAATCTGGTTTTTCAGATAAAAGAAAGAGTGCTTTGTACTTACAGATCTCAGTAGAAAAATTGAAAATCCAAGTAGACTATATTCGACCCCTAACGGGAATCTCAATAATCCAAGAAAATTCACAAAAGGAAAAAACCAAGCAATCGCGAATATTAATTTGGAGGATTTTTTCTTAAAAAGAGCTGAAAATCCAATAAAACCTAAGAATAATACTAAATAATTTGAAATTGACACAGCCGAAATTGGCGAGATGTGGAGTATTTTAATAAAAATCTGACTTATTAACGGTATTAAGGTTCCTCCCCTGTCCTGTCCCCAACAATAAAAATCTGATGGCAGTTTATAATAAAAAGCCATCAGAATATTTAGGGTATCGTCTGATGTAAGCAAAGGGTAAAATCGTAAAGAAAAAAAGAGAAATGAAATACACATTATGATGGCTATCAAACACCAATACAAGATATTTCCTCTCTGTGGTTTTATCACATCAATAATATTAATCAGAAAACAATTCTTTTATGAGGTAAAAATACGTGTAATTTTTAAGATTCACAATATTATTGAAATGATATGTAAATCTGATGCAGAATTAGATAAAACTAGCAAGCCATTTTTGTTGTAATACTATTGGATAATCTTGTGCCCATTCTAAAAATTCGAGCATCTTCGTCTATGTAATTACTTTTAACGCACTGCCTTAACCAGTAAAGAACCTCCTCTGTACTGATTTTTGCCTTCTCTAGTTTTAACTTTACATCTTCCATGCGCAATGCTGTTTGTGCCTGAAATAGAAATGAATTAATATTCATCCCCGATTGAAGCAGCCTTAATGCAATTGGCTTCTTATGTTCGCGCTCGAGTATCTCAGAATACTTAATCACATCTGCAGTGAATTCTAGACTCTCTTTGAGTAGCGGATATGTGTCCTGAGTTTTCATAATTGTAAGTATTAAGTTTATTATTAAGACTGCAATCATTACAATTTGGTTGCCTGAAATAATATTTATTTTATTATTGTAGTACACCTTTACCTAATTATAAATAAAATAACGGAAAAATTCAAAAACTGATAAAAAAACTGAATAAAAAAAAGACCGGAAAAACCGGTCTTTTCATTATTTAAGAATCATCAGTGAATGTCCTTTTGCGACAATATCTCCGGGTTTAACCAGGATTTTATCTACTACACCATCTCTTACAAATTTAATCTGATTGTGCATTTTCATGGCTTCAATAACCAGCATTGCACCACCGTCTTTAATTGAGTCACCTTCTTTAACAAAAACTTCAACTATAGTTCCTGGAATAATTGCTTTTACAATTCTGTCATCGGGATGAGTCCATTTAGCTGTTCGATCATAAACGGGGGTCGAATAAGTAGAATACTCACTATCATCGACTTTTATTGTTATTTTTTTTAATTCGTTCATAATTCTAGATTTAAAATGGTGGTATTCCATGTTTTCTATCTGCTCTCACTTCAGCTTTATTTTCGCAAAGCAACAAAGCGTGAATTAGCATATCTCTCGTTTCAGCAGGTTCGATAACTGAATCTACATAACCTTTGGCTGCAGCAACATAAGGATTAGCAAATCTCTCCTTATACTCTTCAACTTTTTGTTTTCTCATTTCGTCTGGATTTGCAGCTTCCATAATTTCCTTACGGAAAATAATATTTGCAGCTCCCTGAGGACCCATTACCGCAATTTCTGCAGTTGGCCATGCATAAACGAAATCAGCATTTAAATGACGAGAACTCATTGCTATATACCCACCACCATAAGCTTTACGTAAAATCACAGTGATTTTAGGAACAGTAGCCTCTGAATAAGCGTAAAGCATTTTGGCACCATGACGAATTACTCCAGCATGTTCCTGATCAACACCCGGCAAATAACCTGGCAGATCCACCAAAGTAACAATTGGAATTTCAAAAGCATCGCAGTAACGAATAAAACGAGCCGCTTTATCAGACGAATTTACATCAAGAACACCAGCTAGATAAAACGGCTGATTTGCAACAAAACCAACAGTTTTTCCATCAATACGTCCAAAACCCACAACAATATTCTGTGCGAATTTCTCCATAACCTCAATAAAATCCGACTTATCAGTTATAGCTTTAATAACTTCACGAACGTCATAAGGTAGAGTTGGGTCTACTGGAACGATTGAATTTATATCAATCTTCACTGTTGGATTTTCAACATTACGGTTATCTGCACCAGCTTTGTTATTATGAGGAATAAAAGATAATAGCTTGCGAATCTGTAAGAAACATTCTTCTTCGTTATGAGCAAAAAAATGAGCGTTTCCTGTAATTTCACTATGCACTCGGGCACCACCAAGATCCTCTTGAGAGATTTCTTCTCCCAGTACAGTTTTAATAACTTCGGGACCGGTAATAAACATTTTTGACACCTGATCAACGACAAAAACATAATCAGTCAAAGCTGGAGAATACACTGCACCACCAGCACATGGACCTAATATTACAGAAATCTGCGGGATTACTCCACTAGCTTGAGTATTTCTATAGAAAATCTCTCCATAACCAGCCAGAGAACTAACACCCTCTTGAATACGTGCTCCACCCGAATCGTTAATTCCGATGCAAGGTACCCGCATTTTCATTGCTACATCCTGAATTTTTGTTATTTTTTTTGCATGCATATAACCCAAAGAACCTCCAACAACGGTAAAGTCCTGAGCAAATACACAAACTGGCTTTCCTTCAACTGTTCCTGTGCCAATAATTACACCGTCACCGTTTAAAACCTTATCGGACATACCGAAGTCACGGGCATCATGTTGCACAAATAAATCATATTCGTTAAAAGATCCTTTATCTAGCAATAAGTCAATTCTTTCGCGAGCTGTCAGTTTGCCAGATTCTTTCTGTTTTTGAATAGCTTTTTCGCCACCTCCAAGCATCACCTCACGGCGTTTCTGGTGTAAAGCATCAAGTTTTTCATTTTTGTTCATATTTATTTGAATTGGTTAAACAAAATTATTTAGGTGCAGTGAAATAAATTCCTGCGGCAATAATTGCATATAAGATATTTGGAATCCATACAGAAAACATTGGACTAAAGACACCGCTTATGGCAAAGACAGTTGCAAACCTCATGAAGAGAATATATGAAAAACTTAAAAGAATTCCAATCCCCACATTTATTCCCAATCCTCCCCTAACTTTTCGTACTGATAAAGCAAAGCCAATCATTGTAAGAATAAATGTTGCAAAAGGTGTAGCAACTCTTGAATGTCGCTCAATCTCACTCGTCACTACAGCAGAGGTTCCAGACAATCTTTGTTCTGCAATCAATTCCTTGAGTTCTGTACGATTTAACGCTTCCACCACGTCTGTTTTTGTGGTAAAGTCCTGAGGTTTTATTCGGAATGCAGTATCAAGTCTTAAACCTGATATTAATTCCTCATTTCCATCTTCAAAATTTCTAATGTAGTAATTCTGTAAAATCCATTTTTGGTTTATCGAATCCCAAATCATCATCTCTGCTGTAAGTTTTGATTTAAGCTCCATTCCATCAAACTTCTCCAAAGTCATCTTGAGTCCTAGATTTCGAGCTCTATTATAGCTCTCCACATAAAAATAAACTCCTGGGTGTATCTGCCTATGAATATTATATTCTCCGTACTTCCCCTCCACATTTTTAAGATACATTGTCTGAAATTGAAGTCTTCTTTTATTTGCGTCTGGGATGACATAGTTTCCAAGAATAAAGGAAAAAGCAGTAATAATCAAGGCGCCCATAAAATAAGGTAACAAAAGCCTTCTCATGCTGATACCACTACTGAACATCGCAATAAATTCGCTCTTAGCAGCCATTCTCGACGTAAAGAAGATCACTGAAATAAACACAAATAATGAGCTAAACAAATTAGCGAAATAAGGTATAAAGTTGAGATAGTAATCAAACAGAATAGATGAAAGGGGGGCTCCTTTATCAAGAAAATCATCCATCTTTTCCGACACATCAAATATTATAGCAATTAATATTATCAAGGTCAGAGCTAGGAAAAAAGTTCCTAAAAATTTCTTAATTATATAGATGTCAATTTTTTTCAATTAGATTCTTTGATTAAGTTTCTCAACCATTCCCTTTTTCCACGCGACAAAATCTCCAGATTTAATATGACTTCGGGCTTCCTTCATCAATCTAACATAAAATCCTAGATTGTGAATGCTAGCAATTTGCCCACCGAGCATTTCGCCTGATATTATCAAATGTCGCAAATACGCCTTAGAGTAAAAAGTGTCAACAAATGTTGTTCCCGATTCATCAATTGGACTAAAGTCGTCCTCCCACTTTTTGTTTTTCATGTTGATGGTGCCTTCAGAAGTAAAAAGCATGCCATTTCTGGCATTTCTCGTAGGCATAACGCAATCAAACATGTCAATTCCTCTTTCGATACCTTCTAACAGATTAACAGGAGTACCAACGCCCATTAAATATCTCGGTTTATTTAGCGGCAAATGTTCATTAACAATCTCAATCATGTCATACATATCCTGAGCAGGTTCACCGACAGACAATCCACCAATTGCATTTCCTTCAGCTCCAATATCAGCAATAAATTTTGCCGAATCAGCACGAAGGTCCTTATAAACCGAACCTTGTACAATTGGGAAGAAAGTTTGAGAATAATTATACAATGGGGATGTGTTTTTAAAATGCTTCCACCCTCTTTCGAGCCACTGATGAGTCAATTTCAATGATTTCTCTGCATATTTATAATCACATGGATATGGAGTACATTCATCAAAAGCCATGATAATATCAGCACCAATTTTTCTTTGTATATCAACTACATTTTCGGGAGTAAAGAGATGTTTTGAACCATCAATATGGCTCTTAAAAACGGCACCTTCTTCAGTAAGTTTGCGATTTTCGGCAAGTGAAAACACCTGAAATCCACCACTATCGGTTAAAATAGGACGATCCCAGCCATTAAAGCGGTGTAACCCTCCG
>CAZOHR010000061.1:0-14976 GCA_964579045.1 uncultured Bacteroidales bacterium
ATTGTTATAAATACTCCAATTGTATCGGCAGCAATGGATACAGTTACTGATTCAAAGATGGCTATTGCAATGGCTCGCGAGGGCGGGATAGGAGTGATACACAAAAATATGCCTATTGCTGAGCAGGCAAAGCATGTACATCAGGTTAAACGTGCCGAAAATGCAATGATTTTAAACCCAGTAACAATTAATATTGATGGTAGTGTTGGGGATGCAAAAAAAATAATGGCCGATTACAATATCGGAGGTATTCCTGTCGTTGATACAGACAATAAACTAAAAGGTATTGTTACAAGCAGAGATATGCGTTTTCAAACAGACTTATATCTGCCGATTAAAGAAATAATGACATCAGAAAATCTTATTACAACAGAGCAGGGTATCGAGCTTGACAAGGCTAAGGATATTTTTATGCGCTATCGTATCGAGAAGCTACCTGTAGTTGATAAAAGTGGTAAGCTAGTTGGTCTGATAACATACAAAGATATTACTAAAGCAGCTGATGCTCCATTTTCATGTAAAGATATTCATGGTCGTTTAAGGGTTGCGGCTGCGGTTGGAATTTCTGGTGATAGTATGGCTAGAATGGAAGCCTTAGTGGAAGCTGGTGTTGACGCTATTGTAATTGATACTGCACATGGTCATACAAAAAATGTAAATGAAGTTTTAAAAGCTGCAAAACAAAAATTCCCAAATATTGATATTATAGTGGGTAATATTGCAACTGCAGAGGCAGCAAAATTACTTGCATCAAATGGCGCAGATGCTGTTAAAGTTGGTATCGGACCAGGATCTATATGCACCACGCGTGTTGTTGCTGGGGTTGGTGTACCACAACTTACTGCAATTATGAATGTTGCCGAAGGTCTAAAAGGAACTGGTATTCCAATTATTGCTGATGGCGGTATCAGATATTCTGGCGACATTGTTAAGGCAATTGCGGCTGGAGCAGATTGTATTATGGCTGGTGGTTTGTTTGCAGGAACAGAAGAAGCTCCAGGCGAAACAATAATTTTTAACGGTCGTAAATTCAAATCATATAGAGGCATGGGCTCAATAGAAGCAATGCAACAAGGATCGAAAGATAGGTATTTCCAAGATATGGAAGATGATATCAAGAAATTGGTTCCAGAAGGAATTTCAGGCAGAGTGCCTTATAAAGGAACCTTGAATGAAGTTATCTATCAGCTTATTGGCGGACTTAAAGCAGGAATGGGATACTGTGGCTCTGCAAATATTGAAAGTATGCACGAAAATGCTAAGTTTGTCAGAATAACTTCAAATGGAGTAGTCGAAAATCACCCACACGATGTTACAATTACCAGAGAAGCACCAAATTATTCAAGAGTAGATTAACAATATAACCTAATTTTAAAATTGTAGTGATATGAAAAAATTATTTGTTTTATTTTTTGCAATATGCCTCGCATTTTCATCATTTGCTCAAGAGAAGATTCTTTTGGAAATAGATAATGAAAAGATTAGTGCTGATGAGTTTTTGCATATTTATAAAAAGAACAATACAAATGCAGATGCAATGACTTATTCAGCAATGAATGAATACATGGATCTTTTTGTTAATTTCAAACTTAAGGTACACGAAGCTCAGGTTCTTGGACTGGATACTGTTCCATCGTTTATTCAGGAACTTTCGGGTTATAGATCACAACTTGCTCAGCCATATCTTACCGATAAAAAGGTAGAAGATGAGCTTATAGTTGAAGCATACGAGAGAATGAAATCAGATGTTAATGTATCGCACATTCTCATTAAAGTTGATCCTACAGCTAGTCCCGAAGACAGTCTTAAAGCATGGAATAAAGTTAATGAGGTATATGCTAAACTTCAAAAAGGTGGAGATTTTGTAAAACTTGCAAAGGAGTATTCTCAGGATGAATCTGTTACTATGAATGATGGAAATCTTGGTTACCGTACAGTTTTTGGCTTGGTGTATGAATTTGAATCTATGATGTACCAAACTCCAGTTGGCAAGTTTTCAAAGCCTTTCAGAACTCGTTTTGGATATCATATCCTTAAAGTAAATGATATTCGCCCAGCAAAAGGTAAATATAAAGTTGCTCATATTATGATGGTCGTTCCAAAAGATTCTGGTACTGCTCTCGATGAGAAAGCCCAGAAAACCATAAATGAATTACTAGTAAAAGCTAAAGCAGGTGAAGATTTTGCAAAATTAGCTGAAGAATTTAGTGAAGATCGTCGCACAGCTACTGATGGTGGCGTTTTAGGTTGGGTTACTGTTGGCGGAAAAATGATTAAGGAATTCGAAGAAGCGGTTTTCAATCTCGAAAAAGTAGGCGATTTGTCACCTGTACTCAAGACTAATTATGGCTATCATATCATCAAACTCATTGAAATTGAGGGTATCAAACCTTTCGAAGATGTTAAATCTGAAATCAAATCAAAGATTTCTAACACTGCAAGAACTTCTAAGAGCAGAGAGTCAATTATCATGGCCCTTATGACAGAATACAATGCAAAAACTTATGATAAAAATGCAGCTGACTTTTATAAAATTGTCACTGATTCAATTTTTGAAGGTACTTGGAAAATCGAAAATAACACAGATTTAAGAAAACCAATGTTGACATTCAAGGACAGAGTTTATACACAACAAGATTTTGCTGACTATTTGATGAAGTTTAACAGAAAACAAACTCCACAAAACTTAAATGTTTTTGTTGATGCAAGTTACAAGAACTTTGTACAGAAAATGATAATCTCTTACGAAGAAGAAATTTTGGAAGATAAATATTCAGCTTTCCGCTATCTTATTAAAGAATATCACGATGGTATCTTATTATTCGAATTAACCGATAAAACTGTTTGGTCAAAAGCTATTACAGATACTGTGGGACTTGAGAAATTCCATAACGCAAATAAAGATATGTACAAATGGGGATATAGATATGATGTAAAAGTTTATCAGTGTAAAGATGCGAAAGTCTCTAAAGCTGTAAATAAAAGTTTATTGAAAGCTATTCCTGAAGATAAGATTTTTGCAAAAATCAATAAGAAAGATTCTACTGCCGTTGTTTTAAAAGAAACAGAACTTTGCGAGAAAGGAGTAAAACCACTTGTGGATAAAGTTATTAAAGATAACAGCATAACAGAGACTGCTGGATTAGTGAAAGTTGTTACAGACTCAGAAAATAATACAGTAACTATTATAAAAGTTCGCGAACCAGAAACAAAATCATTAAATGAAGCACGTGGTTTGATTACAGCAGATTATCAAAATTATCTTGAAAAAGCATGGATTGTTGAACTGCGTAACAAATACAAAATTGTTATCCATGATGATGTTTTAAAAAGTATATCATATTAATAAATGAAATATTACAGAGTATTAAAAAATCCTGTTGTCATATTGCTTGCAATGACAGCAGGATTACTGTTTTCGTGTGGAGGTAGTTCCGATTCTGCAATTGAAAAGGATGTACTTGCTGTTTACGATGGCGAAAAGTTGTACATTCAGGATGTAATAAAGGTGTTTCCAAAGTTTGAAAATGCTGAAGATAGCATTGCTTTTGTAAAAGATTATGTTGACAGTTGGCTTGCCGATAAAGTTTTGTACAGTGAAGCTAAAAAAGCATTAACTGATACCGCTTTAATTGTTTCTAAAATTAATAATTATCGTCAGCAGCTTTATGTTTATTATTACAAAGAAAGAGTAATTTTCGCTGACATAAAAACAGAAGTCACTAAAGAAGAAATTGAAGCATACTATAATAAACACCTAACTGATTACGTTTTAGCAACATCTTACGTAAAAGCTCATTATTTGACAATGGATGCAGATGTAGATACTTATTCTGATGAGTGGGAAAAACTTAGGAATAGCAACGCTGTTGATAAGAAAGCTCTAAAGGATTATTGCATCGGAACTAGTCGAAAAGTGTACTATATTGAAGAATGGACCGAGATTAGAAATTTTTTGGATATTATTAATTATTCAGGAGAATTTCAAGAATCAAGTTTAGGTGGTCAAAATGTTTTGGATTATAAGAATGGTGATTTGAGGTATTTGGTAAAAATTGATGAATATAGGACAGTAGGTGATTATTTGCCAGTTGAAATGGCAATACCAGAAATAACTCAGATTATTATCAATAATAGGAAGGAAGAAAAACTTGTTCAGGTTAAGAAAGAACTTATGACAAGTGCATTAAGTGAAGGAACAGTAATAATTAATAAATAATATTGTGAAAAAATTTATCGGATTAGTATTTTTAGTATTAAGTAGTTATTTTTCGATGTCTCAAGAGGTAATAGACCAGATTATTGCGACTATCGGAAATGAAGTAATTTTAAAATCAGACATTGAGAATCAATATATTCAGATAATGTCACAGGGTTACGATTCTGAAGAATCAGATTTAAAATGTGATGTTTTGGAAGAGCTAATGTTTCAAAAATTATTGTATCTGCAAGCTATACAGGATAGTGTTGAAGTTACTGATAAAGAAATTGATACAGAACTAGATAGACGACTGGGAGTATTTATTAACCAATTAGGTTCTGAAGCAAAACTCGAAGAATTTTACGGTAAGTCAATTACTGAGATTAAAAGCGATTTTAGAGGAATGATTCGAGAGCAGATTCTCACTCAAAAAGTGCAATCAGGATTAACTGCAAATGCGAAGGTAACTCCATCGGAGGTAAAAGCTTTTTTTGAGGCCATACCAACGGATAGTCTGCCATTTGTAGAATCCTATTATGAAATATCTGAAATTGTTATTTCGCCTATAATAGGGAAAGCAGAGAAGGATGCAACAATGGAAAAATTAAATGCACTGAGAGAGCGTATCTTAAAAGGAGAAAGTTTTCAAACACTTGCGATTCTTTATTCCGAGGATCCAGGATCTTCCACAAAGGGTGGAGAGCTAGGTTTTGTCAGTAGAACCGACCTTGTTCCCGAATTTGCTTCTGTAGGATTTAACCTTACAAGCACCGAAGAGGTTTCTAGAGTTGTTGAGACAGAATATGGATTTCATATTATTCAATTAATTGAGAAAAAAGGTAATATGATGAATTTTAGACATATTTTGCTCACCCCAGCTGTAAGTATTGACCAGATACAAATTGCAGAAACAAAAGCAAATGAAGTATATGACCTAATGAAATCCGACTCACTCACATTTGATGAAGCTGTAAAAACATATTCTGATGGCGAATCGAAATATAACAGTGGAAAAGTGCTGAATCCTTATTATGGAAATTCTAAACTCAGTGATGATTTTATTGATCCATACACGCGTAAAGCACTAGTAGGATTGAAACCAGGTGAGTATTCTAAGCCTTTTCTTGCTTCTACTACAAAAGGAATCAAAGTAATGAAGATTGTTAGACTAGACATAAGAGTTGAAGATCATGTTGCGAATCTCAAGGACGATTATCAGGAAATCCAACAATATGCTCTGCAAAAAGAAAATCAGAGGTTAATTGAGAAATGGATAACTGACAAACTTGTAAGCACATACGTTAAAATCGATCAATCATACTCTAACTGTACTTTTAAATTTGGAAACTGGTACAAGAAGTAGAAGATTGAAGTAAATTACGGTGCCTTCGACTACGCTCAGTCACCTGAGAATCCGTTGACTGAGCGGAGTCGAAGGCAACAAACAATATAGCTAAACTAAACGCTACTGCTAAATAAACCTTATCGTAAGCCTTAAAAAATATATAAATATGAAAAAAGCATTAATTAAAACAGAAGTAGGAGAGATGATAGTTGAGTTTTATCATGAAGATACTCCAAAGACCGTAGCAAACTTTATAAAGTTAATTGAAGAAGGATTTTATAATGGTTTAAGATTTCATCGTGTAATTCCTGATTTTGTAGTACAAGGAGGATGTCCTTTTTCGAAAGAGATAGGCAACTCACGCGTTGGTACTGGTGGACCAGGTTATTCTATTGATTGCGAAACAAAAGGTGATAATCAGTACCATGACCGTGGTGTTTTGTCTATGGCTCATGCCGGACGAAATACAGGAGGATCTCAGTTTTTTATCTGCCATAGCAGAAATAATACTTCGCACCTCGACCGTCAGCACACTTGTTTTGGAATAGTTACCGAAGGTCTTGATGTAATCGATAAAATTAAAGCAGGAACTTTGATAGAATCTATTACGATTATTGATTAAGAAACTTTATAGTTTCCCTATTTTTGAAATTATTGATGAGCTCTCGAAAGTACATATAAACTTAGGGGAGTGTAAACTCTTTATTTTATACGTTTTTCACATTTTTTTTAATAGTCTCGCATTATCTTGCTAAGTTAAATTAATTGCTTAACTTTGATTTTTATTATTGATACTGAGAGCTATTTAATAATGTCTAAAAAAATCAAAATATTAATTGTCGAGGACGACATAACAAATACCTTTTTGTTAAACGAGTTCTTTAACAAGCCTCAATATGAATTGAATTCTGTTGATAATGGCTTGGCAGCAATTAAATATATTGAATCGCATCCAGATACCGATCTTATCTTAATGGATTTGAAAATACCTGGCTTAAATGGCATTGAAGCAACCAGAAGAATAAAAGCAATAAATCCATTATGTGTAGTTATTGCACAAACAGCATATACCAATTCGGAAACTAAGGTCCGTGCTGCTGAAGCTGGTGCTGATGGTTTCTTCTCAAAACCTATCGACTTTAATGAACTTTTGGAGTTTATAACAATCAGATTTGGATTATAAGATGTGCGTTGCACAAATTAAAATATACGGTGACTTCGACTCCGCTCAGTCACCTGAGAATCCGTTAACTTAGCGCAGTCGAAGTCAACAACCAATCACAAAACACCAATCACAAAACCCAATCTAAAGACCATCCCTTGTTATTTGTTATTTGTTTTTTTTGTTTTTTGTTGTTTGTGATTTTACAAATTTATTTCTTAACCCTATACCAAGTTTGGGTTCTATAGAAAGGACCAAGATAGCCTCTAACATTTAGAGTGTTATCATCTTTTAGCCACATACGACAGTCATAAACTTCACCATTTGCAGGATCTAGAATTCCTCCTTTTAAAAACCAATCACTTTTGCGTTTTGTCAGTCCATTAACGATTTGCATACCAATAATTGGCTTGTCTTTTAGTGTACCAACACATTTTGTACAAAGTGGATTAGGTTCGGTAGGATCAATTAATTCAGTTATCTTACCGTAAAGCTTACCATTCTTAATGTATAGCTCAACATACGATTTTGGTTTTCCCGTTTCGTCATCGATTGTTTTCCATAGCCCAACCTCTTTTTGTGCTTTTAATGCTCCTGAAATAAGGATTATACTTACAATAAGTAGTAATTTAATATTGTTCTTCATCATAGTTTGTTTTAATTTCGGTTCAATATTACAAAAATTTATCCAAAATTATAGAATCTGTAATTGGATTTTTTATTTCTATGGTTTTATTTTATGAATGAATTAGGAAAAAGAGTCTTTAGAAAGCCTATTTATTAAACATAAATCTGTAATCTGTTCCGCCGCGGCGGATGTAGAAAACTTGAGATTCGTCCTTTTTAACAAAAGTGGAATTCCAATAAGCGGTAGCGACTAAGCTAAACCCACCGAATACAGATTACTGACCCAATGACCTACCGATAAGGTGACTGAGGGATTTCGATTTTTCATCGAAACGTCTCGAAGTCACCGACTATAAATTTTTCCAAATCGTGTAAAATTTCAATTATACCACTGCAGATGTAATATTTCTTAAAATATCGGCATAGGAATTGTAAAATATTTGAATTAGTTTTTACGTTATTAAAAAAAATCAATATGAAAAATATAATAATTCTTTTTATCGTATTACTTCCATTTGCCGCATTTTCTCAATTAACTGAACGGGAACAGCAGGTACTAGATGAGATTAATCTTGTAAGAACTGATCCAGTAGGTTATATTCAGTATATTGATTCATTTCTCGAATATTGGGATTCTAATGCTGCCGAACGTGCAACTGCCGAGGAACTAAAGAAGCAATTGAAAAAGATGGAACCATTACAACCACTCGAGTTTTCACAAACTTTGTATGATTCTGCAAAAAAGCATGGTGCTAAAATGGTTAAAACAAAGGTTTTTGAGCATTCAAATTGCGATTGTGCCGAGAATATCCAATATGGAAATAGTGACGTACGATATGCCATTCTTGATTTGTTGATAGATCATGGAGTCTCAGGACGAGGACACCGTAAAAATATTCTAAATCCTGAATATAAGTACTTCGCCGTTTATGAGGTGCTAGGAATTGTTGGCGACATGGAGTATATTTTTATTCAACAATTTGATTGGTAATCCTTTTATATTAACTTGATAACTTCTCTTCTGTCTAGTATTTGTTATGACGATTTCGACAATCCAAATTTTCTTACAATATTGGATATTTACGATTTTTTCAAAATTTAACATTGATTTTGTGCATTTAATAGAAAAATGTATTGTATTTGTCATCGGCAATAAGTGAAAACTGATTCGTCATGGCTGAGAATAACTTGTTAAGCATATTAAAGAAAACTATTTTAGATGATTCTTTGTTGGGTAAAACTGACGAAGAGGTATTTAATGCTATTTGTGGAAAAATATCCGAGTATAAGTCAGAAAGATATTTTAAGAAATCAGAAATTACTAACTCGATAGATATTGAATTTGTAAATTCTATTTTAAATAAGATTCCTGACCCTGTGTTTATTAAAGACAGTGAACATAAATGGGTAATATTAAACGATGCTGCATGCGAACTTTTTGGTTATTCTCGTGAGGAACTTATTGGGAAATCAGATTATGATTTTTTTCCTACTGCAGAAGCTGATGTGTATTGGGAAATAGACGATCAGGTTTTTAGCACTGGTGTGGAGATCTTTAATGAGGAATTTCAAACGCATCCTATCAGTGGAATTAAACGAGTGTTAGCAACCAAAAAGACTCTTTATGTTGCATCAGATAACCGAAAATTTGTTGTAGGAATAATCAGAGATATTACTGAACAGAAGTTTGCTGAAGAACAACTTCGCGAGTTAACAACAGCTAAGGAAAAAATATTCTCAATACTTGCCCACGATATGAAAGATCCATTTAACTCGTTAATAGGGTTTTCTGGGCTTTTATTGAAAAATTATCATAACTACGACGACGAAAAAAGACTTAAGTTTATAAGTATAATTGATAAATCGAATAGGGATAATCTTTTATTTGTTGAGAATATCTTAGCATGGGCATCTGGTCAAATAGGTAAACTTGGGTTTAATCCAGTAAGCATAAATCTAAATCAGCTAATTGAAGATAGCATTAGCATATTTGTTAGTCCACTGAGTTTAAAGGATATCAATCTGAATTTTATTCCTTTAAAGCCAGATCCGACAGTTGTTACAGATATTTATATGCTTAAAACCATTATCCGTAACCTTATTTCTAATGCTGTGAAATTTACAGGTAAAACTGGTAATATTGTCGTACAAACAAAAAATGATGATTTAGGGAATTTACTAATAACAGTAAGAGATAGTGGAGTTGGTATGACTGATGAACAAAAAGAAGGTCTGCTTAAAGAGAAAAACATATCATCAAAAGGTACTGCAGGAGAAACAGGAATTGGACTTGGCTTAAAACTTAGTTTTGAATTTGCCATTAAATGCGGTTATGAGTTAAGCTTTATCTCTGAAGTTGGTCACGTAACCGAATTCCAAATTACGATTAAAGATATAAATTGATGATATTCTTAAAGCTAGTTACGCGAAAGAATCTATCACTGACCATAAACATGCACACTGTTCATACCTCCAGGAAAATATCTTATTCCAAGCCAAGTGATAATTAATACTACAAAAGAGAAGGCTAGGAGAAACATCAGTAGTTTTTGCTTCTTTGGAAATGAGAAATGGATATGAATACAAATAAGATAAAATAACCAAGTTAGCAATGCCCATGTTTCTTTTGCATCCCAACTCCAGTAATCGCCCCAGGCAATTTTTGCCCACACTGCGCCCATAATCATACCCAAACTTAATAGCGCAAATCCTGGATACACAAGATTCATGGAGAATTGGATACTTTTGTTATCAATAATCTTGTTTTTATAAGTATTGTAAACTCCAATAAGTACAGTAAGACATGCGGCAGCAAGCACAGCATACGAAATCATATATATTACCACATGAGGAATAAACCATGGACTTTGCAATGCTGGCATCAAGTTTTTAGTCTGATATTCAGGATGAATTAAATCAACCATTAAAAAGACTGATGACATTATGAAACCTAGAAGATATAATGGTTTTGATTTTGTTTTAAAAAATATTATCCACGTTATCAGCGAAACAAACATAGAGTACCATAAACGTGTCTCAGCCATAGTCTTGAGTGGCGGACGTTCAAGCTCTGACCATAGAATGCCAATAAAAATCATTAAAATAATATTTGCAATAGCAGGAAGAATTGATGGCAGTTTTTTTATGAATTCGTTTTTCTTTACAAACAATAGTATTATTGATCCCGTTAGCCATAACAAAACAAATGCAGCGAAAACTATATTTAGTAAACTCCATATCATTCTTCAATAGATTTAGTTTTTGTTCGCCTGCTAAAAATTAAATATCCAGCACCAATAAACATTAATGCAAATCCAATGTAAACTATCTTTAACCAAGGGTCGAAAACAGCTGTAAACACAGAAATATATCCTTCGTATTCGGGCGATTTAAAGTATGAGGTTTGATAAATAGTCCAAGAACTTATTTTCAGTGGTTTATTTACTTCGATTATGTGTTTCTCATTTTTTACTCCCTCTCTAGTAAAAAGTTCAATCTCCGAACCGAAGTATTTGGGCTCTGGATTAAGAAGAACTAGATTGATATCCTTATCTATTGCTGCAGATACTGGTGACTGAAAGCTTGTGCCACTCTGAATATAGCATTTAGTGTCTTCTTCTCCATTTTTTGACACTTTTAAGGTTGAAACATAGGTTTTCTCAGATAAGCCCATAACACGCATTACACTGTCATTTATAGATATTGCATCTTCGAGTGTTTCAACAACTTCAATTTTATAATCTTTATAAATGATTGTCGAACCATCAATTATCTCAGTTGGTTGATAATCTTTGGCACTAAGCATTTCGCCATTATCATCAACTATTCCTAGTTTTGGATTGTAAAACTCAATATTGAATTTGTTTAGTTTAATTGCAAAATCAGGTTCAAAGTACTGATCATTTTCTGTGTATCCGTACCAAATTAGCTCTTCCTCGGGAACAGTTATGTTGATTCTGATTTTGTCGGCCTGACCAAGACTAGCTGCTGCCAATACTATCCACAAACCAAAATGATTAATAAAAAAGAAAATATTCCTCAAATTTAGTGGTAGTAATCTGCGGACAGTAACCAAACCTAGACTGATAATAACATATAGAGTTGAAAAAGCATATAGCCAACTGTTTGTAATATTGCCAAAACCAATAGTTTTAATGAATCCTTTGTGATTAACCTCTTGTGGAATCAAAACCATAATAATTACTAGCAATGCAAATAGTGAAATTGAACTTAAAGCAGCATAACCAGATGATAAATATTGAATTATTGGTTTTTTCTTGAGAAAAATGTGAAACAATATTGTCATTACAAATAACTCCGCAATTACTATCATATTCACAGGAAAACGAAAGGCATCAAGAGGGAAGTTTCCAGCAAAGACTTGAAGTGTCAAAGCCAGAATTGTCAAAATCAATGGCGTATATATTGCAGATTTTAGTCGTGCATTATTCATCTGGCAAAGTTAAATATTTTTGTTTATAACACCCCAATCCATCCATTAATCAATCCATTAATTAATCCCCCCAATCCATTCAATCCATTCAATCTACTTCAATCTTTTAGGCTCTGGCATTTTACTCTCTCTATCTTTTGCTATTTGCATCCATTTTGGAAGAGTGTTTTTTAACCAAGCATCTTTGTCCGATTTAAGTTTAGTGGGGTCAAGGCCGATGTATATTTGTGCCTTTTCCTTTGTACTTATATATGGCATTTCAACAGCCTTGTTGTATCCAAGCTCAGATAATAGTCGAGCAATTTCAATTCTTGCTAAGGAAGCCTTTTGAATCCCATCAGAGATTATTCTCAGACATTCAACTGGTGAGTGAAATGATCCTCCATGACTTGCTGCTACATAGTCCCATCTCCACTGGGCTTGACGTATATATTTATGAATAACAACAAGTTGTTCATCTTTAGCGCCGAGCTCAATTGCATAGGCTGTTTCGATATGAGCCTGCACAAGTAAATCTTCGAGTAGGATTTTTTGCTGATAAACTTTATCCTGTCTTTCGGTAACGTTTTCGATTAAATCTTCGGCAGATTCACGATGACAAACCATGCAAGAATTCTCAATATTATTCAATGGACTTTGAATTTTATGATCTGTCATTTTCTGGCTTCCTTCTTTTACATATGGCATATGACAGTCGGCGCAGGATATGCCCCTTTCGTAATGTATGCCTGTTGTAAAAATCTCATAATCTGGATGTTGTGCTTTGATCATTGGAGTTTTACTTAAAGGATGAACCCAGTCAGTAAATTGAATGCTATCGTAATATTGTTCCATTTGCTCCATACTCATGCCTTTATCCCAAGGAAAAGTAACGTATTTGCCTTCACCTTTAAAATAGTATTCAACGTGACACTGAGCGCAGGTCATCGAACGTTTTTCGTTTAATGTGCAAGCAGTAACATCTTTGTTTTGTCTTTGATATGCTTCGATAAGTGGAACCTGCATAATTCTAAGTGACTGATTTTCAGGATTGTGACAATTTGCACATCCAATAGGGTTTACAATTTCGGAAAGCATTTCAGACCAAGGTTTTTTAAAGAACGCTTCTGCGCCAATATCATTAATAACTCTTGGCACATCAGGACTTTTGCAGGTCCAGCAACTTGATTTTTGTATGTCTTTATTATTTTCATCAGGTGTTCCAGTTCTCAAGGTATTTTGAATATCAGTAACTGCATAAATATGACCACGTGGTTGATTATAATCTTTCGAAAAAGCATAGCCAGCAAAAAGGATTACAATTCTAGGATCTTCGCCAAGTGCGTCGCGCATTGCATTTCCATTATATTTTGAACTATAACTAGTGTCAGCCATTTGTTGATAGCTTTCGTACTCACGAGGATATGCTTTGCCCCACATCTCGTTACGAGGCTCAAATTCATCGAGTTCGTAAAGTGGAATATTTATTAATGTCGCCTCAGTTCTGCGCTGGATTATTGATGCTGCGAACATTCCCAGAATAAAAACAACTCCGGTGGTACCAATGAATAATACCCAGCCTGCCCAAGGCTTTTTCTCAACTAAATTGCGTAAACTGAATTTCATATATCTTCTTTTTTATTATTTTAACCAATTTGGAACTGGTGATTCTGGTGTTGGAACTTCTGCCCAAGGTGTTGCACTCAAACTCTTTACAGTTCCATGAGGCACTTCACGATGGCAATCCCAGCATTTTTTCCCATTTCCCTCTAGAGTTTGTTCAAAACTCACATTTGCATTTACCATTTCTGTTAAATTACCATGGCAGCGGATGCAGTTTTCCATTACAACTTTGTTTCCTGGATCTCGCATCTTTATACTCTGATTATATGTTCTTGCGGTAAAAATTGCAGAATGTCGCATACCGTCCATAGCTTTAAAATAATAGGTGCGAAAAACATTGTCGTGCGGCACGTGACAATCATTACAAGTTGCATGTTCACGGTGCGATGAATGTCTCCATGTTACATATTCTGTTGACATGATATGGCAATTAACACATGTTGCAGGATCATCAGACATATACGACCATGCACGCGATACATAAAAGCTATAAAGCCCAGTACCACATAAAGTTCCAAGTATAATTATTACAGGTATTTTCCACTTTGCTGGTGGTATAAATGTGGATAATATGTTTTTTAGCTGTAACATTTGTTACAAAATTAGTAAATATTTGATTAGTTTTACATTATAGCTGAAATTTAGAATGATTCTTTGTAGTAAACAGTCTGAAATACGTTTTGAATCAAACATTAAAAAAATTTGTTAAAGAATAATTAAACATCAGCAAAGTCTTTTGCAAATATTCTATTTTGATTACTTTTGTGCCAATTAGAGGTTGCAAAAATGAAAATTTAATAAGTTCCACGGTTTACAAGCTCTCTTGCAGACTTTATCAGTGAGTGTGAATTGATCCATATTTTGGGTCATGTGTGTAATTATTATTCATTATTAATTATTTGGTTGATTTTATGAAAATATTGTGTTTGCAAAGAAGGATAGGACAATTCGCAAAAGGCATGAGGATGAGCCCCATACACTTTGCAAATTATCATTTCTGAGAACAATCAGTAAGTTTTATCGAACACAAAATTTCAATTAAATGAATTTCTTTAAATCATATTTTTCGGGTTCTAAAAAGCCCGGTGGAATCAACGAATTGTTGGTTCTTGCTTTGCCGATGATTATTTCCACTGCCGCAGATGGTGTAATGACTTTTACCGACAGATTGTTTATGGCTAGAGTTGGCTCCGAACAAATGAATGCTGTAATGGGTGGTGGTGTCGGTCTTCAGGTACTTATGTTTTTCTTTATCGGACTTCTTGGATATTCAACAGCCCTGGTAGCCCAGTATTATGGGGCGGGAGAGAAGCATAATGCTTCCAAAGCTGCTTTTCAGGCTGTGCTGATTAGTCTCGTTGCATGGCCAGTGATTTTGCTCCTTAAACCATTGGCATTTGGGTTCTTTCAATTTTTGAAAATTCCTGAGTCACAGCTTGGCTATCAGATTGATTATTTTAATATCCTTGCTTGGGGCGCTTTGTTTAGCATTATGCGTCATACTTTGAGTTGCTATTTTTCGGGTATTGGTAAAACAGGAATTGTTATGAAAGCTACCATTGCCGCAATGCTTATAAATGTTGTGT
>CAZOHR010000062.1:0-11755 GCA_964579045.1 uncultured Bacteroidales bacterium
TTTCAGAAATTTGTTTAAATCATATTGGACTGTTTTATAATTACAATTGGTATAACTTTCCATCATCCGCCTAAACGGTTATGGAAACGTAAAAAAAGAAGATGAAGCAGCTAAATAATTAGGTGTTTGATAAAGCATAGAATTGTATTAGCATTTCTGCTTAACAAAACCTACTCAAGTTTAGACGATAAAACTCCCTACATATTATTAAAATCGCCTTCCCGATTATTCCTGTCATACTCGGCGCAATCTGTTTCAACCGAAAGATTCGAAGGTCTTTCAAATTTAGCATCTCTGGAATAAGGTAGAGTAGGGTCATCATACACCTTTTGCATATACAAACCCCATATAGGCAACGCCAATGCGGCTCCCTGTCCAAGTGTTATATATCTAAAACGCACACTTCGTTCTTCTCCTCCAACCCATGAACCACTCACCAATTCGGGAGAAATACCTATAAACCATCCATCAGATTGGTTATTAGTAGTACCTGTTTTACCAGCCAATTCACCATTTATTTTAAAGTGCGATCTTATGCGGGTACCAGTACCCTCATTTATAACACCTTTCATCAGTTCAATCATAAGAAAAGCTGTTTCTTCGCTGAGAGCCTCTGTTTGATTCCCTGAGAAAGTTGCTAGTACATTACCGTTTTTATCTTCAATTCTCATAACATAAACAGGTCTGGTATAGATGCCCTTATTTGCAAAAGTACAATATGCACCGACCATTTCGCTCAACAAAACTTCGGCAGCACCAACACAAATAGAAGGAAATGGATCAATATGACTGTTTACACCCATTTTCTTAGCAATCGAAATTGCCGCTTGTGGAGAGTATTGTTTTAATACCCAAGCAGAAATCTGGTTAAGAGACTGTGCTAGCCCAGTTTTCAAAGAAATCATTTGTCCGTCTTGCTTCGAAGGAGAAAATTGTGGTGTGTAAAATTCATTGGGAGAACCTTTAGGTAATCTGAATGTAACCTCAACGTTTGGCACTTTTGTACATGGCGACATTCCATTTTGCATAGCCAAGCAATAAATAAAAGGTTTAATTGTAGAACCAACCTGCCTTCTTGATTTTGTTACTTGATCAAACTTGAAGTGACTGTAATCAATCCCGCCTACATAAGCACGTACGTAACCAGTCTGAGGTTCCATCGACATAAAACTTGCTCTAAGAAAAGTTTTATAGTATCTGATAGAATCCGTAGGTGTCATTACAGTATCTATATCACCTTCCCATGAAAACACTCTCATACTAACTGGTACTTCAAAAGACATAAGTATTGAGTCATCTGGAGTGCCGTTTGCCTTTAGTTCCTGCCACCTAGAGCTTCGCCTCATAGATGCAAACATTATCTGCTCTATTTGCGAGTCGGTAACATCAGATGCAAAAGGAGCTTTCTTATTGCCTTTCTGATCTTTGACAAATTCTTTCTGGATATATCCACCAATATGAAGTTTAACAGCATCTTCGGCATATTTCTGCATATGGCTGTTGATTGTCGTATAAATCTGCAATCCATCGCTATAAATATCGTAATTAGAACCATCTGGTTTTGTGTTCTTATTACACCACCCATAAGATGGATCCAAGGCCCAATTTATAGAATCTTCAACATAATCCCTCATATCGACATAATCGTCAACATTTGGCTCATTTGCCGTTAGCCATTGTCTAAGAAACTCACGGAAATATGTTGCAGATCCGATATTATGATCTACCTTCTGATATTTAATATTTAATGGAACTTTTATTAATGAGTCAAAAGCCTCTTCAGTTATAAAATCATACTTATACATTTGACCCAAAACAACATTACGACGATGCAAAGTTTGTTCTGGTCTTTTAAGTGGATTATACAAAGATGGATTCTGTGCCATTCCAATTAACATAGCCGATTGAGTTATTGTTAAGGCATCTGGAGTAGTGTCAAAATATACTCGCGAAGCAGATTCTATACCAACAGCTAGATTAAGAAAATCGAATTTATTAAGATACATCTCAATAATTTCTTCTTTTGTAAAACTTTTCTCGAGTCGCACAGCAATAATCCACTCCTGAAATTTACGTTGTGCAATCTGAAGTTTATTCATGTGGCTCTCGCGAGGAAACAACATTTTTGCAAGTTGCTGAGTAATCGTACTACCACCACCTTTTGAACCACCACCAGCAAGACCAGAGAAAACTCGAGGTAAAGCACGGAAGTCGATTCCAGAATGTTTGTAAAAACGTATGTCCTCTGTTGCAATTAGCGCATCAATTAAATGAGGAGACAAATCATTATAAGACACTCGAGAGCGATTTTCGGTAAAATAAGTACCCAAAAGCTCCAAGTCGCTAGAGTAAATTCGCGTTGCTAAATTCTCGCTTGGGTTCTCCAACTGCTCAAATGTAGGCATCTTTCCCATCACCCCCTGCGACAGTAAAAAGAAAAATAGCGACACCGAGAAACAAAAAAATAAGATTACTGCCCAAAAAGTAATTGTAAAAGTTTTAACAAACTTGGGAGAATATGTTACATTTGCACTTTTTAAATTTGTCATATCATAAAAATTATGGCGTAAAATTAAAAAAAATTTATGAAATCGTTTTTGAATTTCTTTATTTTGCATCCGAAAAATTAAAAATATAAATGGAGAATAATCTTGTAATCGTCGAATCACCTGCAAAAGCCAAAACTATTAAAAAATTTCTTGGCGATGATTTTATTGTTAAATCTAGCTTTGGGCACATTCGCGACCTATCTAAAAAGAATCTGGGCATAGACATTGAGAATGGATTTGCACCTGAATATGAAATCCCTGCCGACAAAAAGAAAATTGTTAGCGAGCTTAAAAAAGCTGCATCCCAAGTACAAATGGTTTGGCTGGCTTCCGATGAAGACCGCGAAGGAGAAGCAATATCTTGGCATTTAAGCGAAGTTTTAAAACTCAAGAAATCTAATACTCAGCGTATAGTCTTTCATGAGATTACGAAGGAAGCAATTCAGAATGCTATTTTAAATCCCCGCGAGATCGATATTAATCTTGTTAATGCACAACAAGCACGTAGAATTCTCGATAGATTAGTAGGCTTTAGTCTTTCTCCACTATTATGGAAAAAAATCAAACCAGCACTTTCGGCCGGAAGAGTACAATCTGTTGCTGTAAGACTTATTGTTGAACGTGAGAGAGAAATAAATGGCTTTACATCATCATCTGTTTTTAAAGTTGTCGCTTTATTTAATATTAATGGTAATATTATTAAAGCAGAACTAAATCAAAAATTTAAAGTTCTTAAAGATGCAGAGGATTTTTTAAACAGATGTAAAGATCAGGATTTTCATATCGAAGATATTGTAAAAAAACCCGGAAAAAAATCTCCAGCACCTCCATTTACAACTTCTACTCTACAGCAAGAAGCTGGTCGTAAACTTGGCTATTCCGTTGCTCAAACAATGAAATATGCCCAAGGTCTATATGAGAATGGATTTATTACTTACATGAGGACTGACTCAGTAAATCTTTCAAATATGGCAATCGGCAGTATTAAGAAATTAATAACCGATAGCTTTGGCGAAGAATATGTAAAAATTAGAAAATACGAGAATAAGATAAAAGGCGCACAGGAAGCACACGAAGCTATTCGCCCAACTTATGCCGACAATGATAATATTGACGCTAGCAAACAGGAGCAAAAGCTTTACGAACTAATTCGTAAAAGGGCTATTGCATCTCAAATGCAGGATGCCAAAATCGAAAAAACTGTTATCACCATTAATAATAACGACAACTCTATTAGTTTCTTAGCTACTGGAGAAATTGTGACATTCGAAGGTTTTCTTAAGTTGTATATTGAATCTACCGATGACGAAAGCAATGAAGAAAACGAATCTCTATTACCAAATGTAGTAAAAGGAGAAAAAGCAACACCAACAAAAATTGATGCAACTGAAAAGTTCGACCAACCACCATATAGATACACTGAGGCAAGTTTGGTAAAAAAGATGGAAGAACTAGGAATTGGAAGACCTTCTACCTATGCTCCAACCATTTCGACAATTCAGCAAAGAGAGTATGTAGTTAAAGAAACTAGACCAGCATCTGTCCGCAAGATTGAGACTCTAAGTCTCGAAGATGGTAAGATTTCGGCAAAAACTGTTTCTGAGAAATATGGTGCTGAATCAAATAAATTGTTTCCAACTTCAATGGGAGTTGTTGTAACTGACTATCTAACTGGACATTTTGATGATATTCTTGATTATAACTTTACCGCTCAGATAGAAGAAAAATTTGATGATATCGCGATAGGTAAAGTTGCATGGGGAAAGATGCTTAAAGAATTCTATAAAACTTTCAGCGTTAGACTAGAGAATAGTTTGAAAGAAAAAGAGAACACAAAGTGGGAGAAGGAAATAGGTAAACATCCAGCTAGCGGACTACCAATTGTTTTAAAAGTTGGCAAATATGGACCTTATGCTTCTGTTGAAGGAGGCGAGAAACCAATGTATGCTAGTTTACGCAAGAATCAGAATATCGAAAGCATTACATTAGAAGAAGTTCTCGATTTATTTAAGCTACCAAGAAATATTGGCACTTACGAAGAAGATGACTTGATTATCTCTTTAGGAAAGTTTGGTCCATACATTAAAAATAATGGAGCTTTCTATAGCCTTAAAAAAGAGGATGATCCCTATACCATTAATATAGAGAGAGCAATCGAATTGATTGAAGAGAAGAAATCGATAAAAAAAGATAGTTTTAGCAGAACTTTTGACGAAATACCTGGATTACAAATTTTAAAGGGAAGATACGGACCTTACATTTCTTATGAGAAAAAGAACTTCCGCATTCCAAAAAATCTAGATCCAGAAACATTGACTCTTGAAGAATGCAAAGAAATTATTTCTAAGAAAGAAAATAAGTAGATTCTGACTATAAGCGTTTTACTATTATTTTCATAATCTTTTAGACCTAATTTTATGACAATAATCATCTTTTTTGAATCTGAGACATAATAATAAATGGCTTGGAATCGTTCTTTCTAAGAAAAAATTAATATTTTTTGAATTATTTTTGTATTATTTAAAAAATTAAGTGTAACTTTCGCAATTTGAAATTTAGAGTAAACGAACTCGAGAAGTACTTTTAAAGTTATTAACATTTTTTGCGTTATTAACAAAAAAATGTTAATAAAATTTGGAGAATTGAAAATAAAGTGTTTATTTTACCAATTAAAGATTGGGAATTTAGTATTGTAAGTGAAAAACCGAATTTAATATGAGGAGATTATTACTGCTGATTATCGTTTTAACAGGAATGTTTATTAACCATTCCCTGGCTCAGGTTGACTCTCATTTCAGCCTGTTTGAATATTCCCAGAACATTTACAACCCTGGTGCTGCGGGTAGTAATAATGCAATGTGTGTGACTAGTTTACATAGACAACAATGGATGGGCTTTGAGGAAGGTAGACCAGTAACTACATTATTTTCTTTCGACATGCCACTTGCCGATGTTCTAGGTGTTGGATTAAACATTAATCAAGACATCATTGGATTTCAACAAGATTTAAATGTTAGTGCAAATCTAGCTTATCGTTTAGAACTTGACCCAGGTATGCTTGGAATTGGATTAGGTGTTGGGGTAATCAATCGTGCTATCGACGGCGACTGGAGAACATGGGAATCGTTAAATGGCGGAACAGTTTATGAAGACCCAGCTATTCCTCATATGGAAAGCAAAACAGCATTTGATATGAATTTTGGGGTTACATTTGTTAGTGAAGATTACTGGGTGGGACTTTCAACAACTCATTTATTAAAACCAACAATCAATTTTGAAGTTGATTTACCTAGTTATATTGCACGCCACTATTACTTAACTGGAGGTTATAACTACGCATTACCAAATCCTTCGTTCGATTTAATTGGCTCAGGAATGCTTCAGTCAGACGGAAGCACTATGGAATTTCAGATAAATGCAAAAATATTATATAATAAAAGCTTCTGGGGAGGCGTTTCATATAGGTACAACGACGCCATTGTTCCTATGCTTGGAGTGCACCTTATAAATGGTTTGAGTTTTGGCTACAGTTATGACATTTTAACTTCTAAAGTTGGTTCATACAGTAGCGGATCGCACGAGTTGATGGTTAGATATTGCTTCCAGATTGATGGCGGCGGAGGACCAGGTAGATACAGAAGTGTTAGAAGATTGTAACTTTTTTGAAATAATAACGTATAAAATTGTCGCTTACTAAAATAAATGTATAAATTATGAGAAAACTACTCATCATCAGTACAATCATCATCGTCTTCCTTAGTAGTTGTGGATACTATGGCAGCGGTGAGTTGACCGGAATTGACAGAAAATTATGGTACACTCCGGACCCTTATGGGATGTTATTTATTCCTCCCGGTACCTATCAAATGGGACCGAGCGATCAGGACGTTCCCTATTCTATGACGGCTCAGGCAAAAACAGTAACTGTACAAGGTTTCTGGATGGATGAGACCGAAATTACAAATGCTGAATACAGGCAATTTGTAGCTTGGGTTAGGGACTCTATGGCGCTAACAGTGCTTGGTAAAGAAACGAAAAATGATGTTGATTTTGGGGATATCAGCACAGCAAAATCGTATCAGCCAATTGACTTCATTATTGATGACACTGACGTTACAGAAGATGAATCAAATTTCATCACAAACATGTACACGAACGGTGAATTTGATTTTGATGATTATGACAACACCAACTTCCTTGACTGGAATGGTCCGTTGGATTACCAAGATCTTGAACTTAAAGGTATTTTGATTAAAAACGAAATTCCTGACAATTTCAATCAAACACTTTATGTGTTACCACCTGCTGAGCTTTATCATTTTATGCGTCAAGTTGATTTAAACACAGATGCTTTGTATTACGAATATTTTTGGATTGACCTTAAACAAGCAGCTCAAAAACACACCTACAAACCTGGTGTTGACGGAGCAGATCAGGATGTTGCAAGAACATTTGACCGTGAAGGTGATTATGGTTTAAGAATCGGAAGACATTTTAATCCAGAAACAGGAACATATGAAGGTGAAATAGCTGACCGCGAAAAAATGGATGAAGATAGACCTTGGGAAGATTTTGCCGACAGAGAGATTAAAAATTATGATGGCAAATCGGACGCTGGCCGTCAAGGCGGAAGATATAGTTACTACATGCATGAGAAAGTTCATATTTATCCTGACACATTATGCTGGATAAGTGACTTTACTTACTCTTACAACGAACCAATGACAAAAATGTATTTCTGGCATCCTGCTTACGATTACTATCCAGTAGTTGGTGTTAGCTGGGTTCAAGCAAATGCATTCTGTATGTGGAGAAGTATGTTAAAAAATGCTAGTCAGAAAACTATTGGTGATTATTATTTGAATGAATACAGACTTCCTACTGAATCTGAATGGGAATATGCTTCTCGTGGTGGCTTAGATTTATCTATGTATCCTTGGGGAGGTTTATACACTCGTAATTATAGCGGTTGTTTTATTGCCAACTTCAAACCTATGAGAGGTAATTATTATGATGACGGTGGTGTTCAAACTTTGATGGTTGCAACATACGATCCTAACGAATGGGGTCTATATGATATGGCTGGAAACGTTGCTGAATGGACAAGCAATGCATTTGACGAGTCTGCATACAGTTTTACACACGACCTAAATCCTGATTATCAATATTACGCACATCCAGACGATCCACCAGCAAAGAAACGTAAAGTTATTAGAGGTGGTTCATGGAAAGATGTTGCATATTATATGCAGAATGGCTCACGCACATACGAATTTCAGGATTCAGCAAAGAGCTATATTGGTTTCAGATGTGTTAGAACTTATTTAGGAAGACACAGAGGAGACGGAACATCTTATTCACAGGTTTATCAATAAATCTATATATTAAGCATTATTTGAGTATTATTTTATAAACGGAGTATTAATTAAAAAACTGACACGATTATGAATTTGAGCGAAATTACCTCGAGTAAAAAGTACAAAAAGTTTATGGGGTTTGTTTATGGATGGGGAGCTGCCGTAGTAATGGTTGGAGCGTTGTTCAAAATCCAGCATTTACCAGGAGCAGGTATGATGTTAACAGTTGGTCTGTTGACTGAGGCCTTTATCTTCTTCTTATCAGCATTTGAGCCACCTCACGAAGAGGTTGACTGGAGTTTAGTATATCCAGAACTTGCTGGTGTAGAACAGGAAATAAACATTACTGATAAAAAAGCATCTATTACATCAAAGAAATCTGCTTTAGAGAAATTTGATGCAATGATTGAAAATGCAGAGATTACACCTGAATTATTCGAGAAATTAGGATTTGGTTTAAAGAATCTTAATGTAACCGCAGAAAAATTACATGACGTATCAGACGCAACTGTAGCAACTAACAATTACGTAGCTAACTTCGAGAAAGCATCTGAGAAAGTTGCTTCTTTTGCTGATGCTTACGGAAGCTCTGCAGAAAAATTAAATGTTCAAGCAGACAAACTTGCTTCAACATACGAGAAATCTGCATCAGTTGTTGGCACTTCAGGCGATGCATTGGCTGTAACTTACAATAAGTTAATTGAGTCGATGAATAAAGAACTTGAAACTTCTGCAGGTGGCGGAAAAACATATAACGAGCAATTAAGTATAATGAACAAAAATCTTACTGCACTGAATGCAGTTTATGAACTTCAATTATCTGGTACTAACAGTCAGATTGAAGCTTCAAAGACTTTATTCAGCGGTTTGGATGAAATTCTAACAAACATGAAACAATCTGCTGACGATACAAAACGTTATCGTGATGAGATCAGCAAGTTGAGTTCTAATCTTGCAGCTATGAATACCGTTTACGGTAATATGCTTGCTGCGATGAATTTCAAACAAGACTAATTTGTAAGAGTTGTTATTATATGTTGAATTTAAAAACTTAATTATATGTCTGGAGGAAATTGCCCGGAAACCCCGAGGCAGAAAATGATTGGTATGATGTACCTGTTTTATACTGCTCTCTTGGCACTTAACGTATCCTCGGAGATCGTTAACGCGTTTGTCAAGATCGATGAAAGTATAAAGAAAACAACTATCAACTTTTCTGCAAAAACTCAATCACTTTATGCAGTTATTGATGCAAAAGTGGCTGAGCAACCAGGAAAGTACACTGTGTTAGCTAAACAAGCTCACGAAATTGAAGCTCAAGCTAACAAATTCATCAGTGATATTGACCGTTTAAAACTCATGATTATCCAATCTAGTCAAGGTGAAGACGCAAAATTGGAAGATGAGATTAAGAAAAAAGATGACACAAATGCTGCACCTATGATTATGGTTGGTGAAGGTGGTCCAATGATGGGAGATAGCTTAAGAGGCTGGATGGATAATTTTAGAACCACCTTATTGGGAATAGCAGCAGATACATCGTTAACTATTTACAAAAATATCAGTAAGAATCTAGCTGTCACAGATCAATTGGATGATAAAGAAGAACCATGGACATGGCAGGAGACTCTTTGCCGAGGAATGCCTATGATTGGAACCATTGCTATGCTTTCAAAATTACAGGCAGACGTTCGCAATTCAGAAGCTGATATTTTAGAATTCATGATTTCATCTCTTGAAGGTCTTGATATTAGAATCTCTTCTCTCGAGGGTTTGGTTAGTTCTCCAAGAAGTTTTATTGTTAGAGGCGGAACTTACACATCAACAGTTTTCTTAGGAGCTAGAGATACAACAATGAGACCTACTATTTATCTTACTTACAGTGCTCCATTCTACGACTCTACTGTTGTTAACGGAGAAGTACAGTACAAACTCCGCACTGGTGCTGATTATGACACACTTACACTTGATGAAACAGGTAAAGGTATTCATACCAGAGATTGTGGTGGTGTTGGAGATTTTGATTATGGAGGATTAATTCACTATGTTTCGAACCGTGGTGATATGTGGTTACCTTACAAAGCTGCTTATCAGGTAGGTGATGCTGGATTTACAGTTTCTGCAACTAAGTGTAACGTATTCTATCGTGGTTTGGAAAACCCTGTTGAGGTAGCCGTTTCTGGTTATCCTAAAGAAAGCGTTAGTGTCAGTATCAGTGGTGGTGCCTCAATCAGAGGTGCAGGTGGAGGATATATCGTAACAGTACCTGTCAGTGTGACAGCAAAAGAAGTACTAATTACAGTTTCTGTTAAAACAGAAGAAGGAGGAAGAACATTAGGTTCTGCTAAATTCAATGTTCTTAATGTGCCTCCGCCAACAATCTTTATTGCAGGTGCGTACAAAGACGGAGCTAAAGTTCCAAAGGCAGCTATTACAAGAAGCCCTTCGTTAACTGCAAAACTTGAGTCTGACTTCTTCCCATTCGAAGGTATTTCATACAGCATTGTATCCTATGAATTTATGTATCAGGTTAGAGGTGTAACACAAACAGTCCAGGGAAGCGGATCAGCTATACCAGGCAACATCCAAGCTGAGATGAATAAAATGGGATCAGGCTCTGCTGCTAGTTTTACCAATATTAAGGTAAGCGGACCATCAGGTGTAAGACAAACTAACGGTATTACAGTTGTATTGCAATAATTTTTAATTTTAAGGTTATGAAATTTAACAAAACGTTTTTCCCGGTAATCGTGCTTTTAGGACTGACCCTCCCAGGGATGGCTCAGGTTCTTGATGGAGCATATATGAGAGAAAATGTAGTTGAACGCACGTTTGTTCCTTATCAGAATATTCGTGAAGCAGACGCTATGTATTCCAAAAAGATCCTCAGAGTTGTAGAACTAAGGGAAAAACAAAACCATCCTTTGTACTTTCCTATCTTGAGGATGACTTATCCGGCAGGCACAGGTGTTCAACCTCAGCGTAGCCGTGTAAATTTCCTATGGTTAGTTTTTAACATCGGCATTCTTGGTGAAAAATATGACATCAGAACTGGCGAGATGCTTGATACTGTTTTTGGTAAAAAGTACCCCGTCTATGATCTCAATCCTAGTGATATTACTAACTGGTGGAGAATACCTGTAGAGGTTGATGATCCTGCCCGTGAAAATTTACTTGGATATAAGGAAAGAATTCTGGTTCCTGATTCAATTAATGGTGGTACTTACGAAATCACTATTGATACTAGAGTGCCTGATACTAGACCAATGGATCAATTATGGATTTGGGAAGAGTGGGTATTTGACAAACAAAGATCTGTAATGGATGTTCGCATTATCGCTATCGCTCCTGATGGTTGGGTAACAACTACTGGTGGATTTGAGCGCGTATGGCCATTCTGGATATATTTCCCAGATTACCGTCCACTCTTTGCTCAGTACGAAGTATTTAACTCACAAAATGATGCAGAGCACAAAACTTTTGATGATATCTTTTTCAAAAGAAAATTCACAAGTTACATTGTTGCCGAATCAAACAATTACGACAATCGTTTAATTTCCGACTATCTACTAGGTATTGATGCTATCAGAGAAGGAGAAAGAATTCAGGAAGGATTGTTTAAATTTGAACATGACCAATGGGAATACTAAAATCATAAAAAAAAGGAGCTTAACGCTCCTTTTTTTTTGACTCTATTTTAAATGATTTAAGTATTATGTCAAATCTAGAATTCAGATTTTAATAGTAATTATTGTAATCGGTAATCTGTAATCTGTAATCAGTGGTTTTACTTGCGGCCGCTTATTTGAATTCCACTTTTGTAAAAATAGCAGAATCTCAAATTTACTG
>CAZOHR010000062.1:11765-14832 GCA_964579045.1 uncultured Bacteroidales bacterium
GCTTATTGGGATTTCACTTTTGTTTAAAAAGGCAGAATCTCGAGTTTACTACATCCGCCGCGGCAAATTACCGATTACCGATTACCGATTACCGATTACCGATTACAGATTACAGATTACATAATTATACCAGAGACCTAAATAATTACCTCTATTTTTTACTTTATCTTATCGCCAAACTTAATTTTAGCCTCATTAAGAAGGTCAGCAATTTGTTGTTCATTATCTCTCTTACAAATTAAAAGTGCAGAATCAGTATCAACCACAATATAATCATCCAGATCTTTTAGAATCATGACTTTCTGATTATCTGCAGAATAGATATAATTACCAAATGAATGATTAAGTAATGTCTTCCCTCCTACCACAACATTTTTATCTTCATCTTTTTCCTGTAAACTGTATAAAGAGTTCCAAGTTCCTAAATCAGACCAACCAAAATTAGTTTTCAGTACAAAAACATTTTTTGCTTTTTCCATTACCCCAAAATCAATCGAGATGCTCTTAGCGTCAGAATAGATTCTATTTACAACAACTTTTTCATTGTCAGTATTAAAAGATTCTATATTTTCCATAAACAGATTATGCATTTCAGGAAGAAATTCTTTCATTGCTGCATCAATAACCTTCAACTTCCAAAGAAAAATACCACTATTCCACATAAAGTCTCCACTACTCAAAAAGAACTTGGCGAGTTCCAAATGCGGCTTTTCTGTAAATGTCTTAACTGGTACCAAACGAGCATCATCTTTATCTCCAGCAACTTGAATATATCCATAACCAGTGGCTGGTCTGTCGGGTTTTATTCCAAGTGTAAGTAAAGAGTTATTAAATGCTGTGAATTGCAAGCCTTCCTTTATGTTATTTAAAAATTCATTTTCGTCAACGATAAGATGATCAGCAGGAGTGACAACAATATTTGCCATTGGATCCTTCAATCCGATCTTAATATTTGCATACAATATACATGGTGCAGTGTTTCGCCTCATTGGTTCGCCTAAAATATTGCTATCCGGAATATCGGGAAGTTGCTCAAGTATAAGTCCTCTATATTCCTCATTAGTTACAATAAAAATATTTTCTGGTGGCATGAGTTTCGAAAACCTGTCGTATGTTTGTTGTATAAGGCTTCGACCTGTACCCATAATGTCAATAAATTGCTTGGGCATATTGCTGCGGCTTACTGGCCAAAATCTACTTCCTATTCCACCCGCCATTATTACACAGTAATTTGAATTCATCTCAATAATTTTTAATAAATAAACGACAAAATAGCAAATATTTTTTTCATTTACAACAGATTGGTTAAATTTGTTATTACTTTGCAAAGTTATGCGATTATTATCTGCCATAGGGAAGTATTTTGTGCTGATGAGCACCGTTTTTACAAAGCCAGTAAGATCAAAAATCTTCTTTAAACGGGTATTTGAAGAAGTTGAGCAAATTGGATTGGATTCTATCTGGATTGTAAGTATCGTATCTGTTTTTATGGGGGCAGTTTTAACTTTGCAAGTTGCAATAAACTTCTCAGCGCCCTATATTCCTAAATATCTGATTGGTCTTAGCGCAAGAGACACAATGATTCTAGAGTTTTCAAGCACAATAATTTGTCTTATTCTCGCTGGTAAAGTAGGTTCAAACATTGCTTCTGAGATTGGCACAATGCGCATAACAGAACAGATTGACGCACTTGAAATTATGGGTATTAATTCAGCCAACTACCTAATATTGCCAAAGATTACTGCTGCATTCATAAGTTTCCCAGTATTAAGTTTATTAAGTATAATTCTTGGTATTGCAGGAGGATACTTTGTTTCTTTACTAACTGGCGTTGTTTCACTATATGATTATGTTTATGGTTTGAATTACATGTTTGTGCCGTTTTATGTAACATATTCATTAATAAAAATGTGTGTATTCTCCCTGATAATAACTTCTGTTTCTTCATACCATGGTTTTTATACAGAGGGAGGAGCACTCGAAGTTGGAAAGAGTAGTACACGAGCTGTAGTTTACAGTATCATTCTTGTTTTATTATTTAACCTTATTCTCACTCAATTATTACTGACATGATAGAGGTTAGAAACGTAAATAAACAGTTCGGTGATTTGCATGTTCTAAAAAACATCAATGCAACTTTTCTGCCTGGAAATGTAAGTATGATAATTGGGCGAAGTGGTTCTGGAAAAACTGTATTGCTGAAATCAATAATTGGCTTACATATACCCGAATCAGGCGATATTTTCTTTGATGGCAGAGAGTTTATTCGCGCTAATATTAGGTTTAAAAGAGAAATACGACAAGAAATCGGCATGGTCTTTCAAGGTGGAGCACTATTTACATCACAAAATGTTGAAGAAAACATTATGTTTCCACTAAATCTGTTTACAAATATGTCGAAGAAAGAAAAACTTGACAGAGTTAACTTTTGTCTCGACAGAGTAAATATTAAAAATGCAAATCTGATGTTTCCATCAGAGATTAGTGGTGGCATGCAAAAACGAGTAGCTATTGCCCGCGCAATTGTTCTTAACCCAAAGTATCTTTTTTGCGATGAGCCAAATTCTGGACTAGATCCTCAGACTGCTATTCTCATTGATCAACTGATAAAAGAAATTACACTTGAATACAATATTACTACTATTGTAAATACTCACGACATGAACTCGGTGATGGAAGCAGGCGATAGTATTAATTTTATTCATCAGGGGCAGAACTGGTGGCAAGGTGGTCGTGAAGATATTTTTGATTCACAAAATAAAGAGCTTAATGAGTTCGTTTTTGCTTCAGAATTATGCAAAAAAATAAGAAAGATAACAGACTAAGAATTACAACAATATCGAGAATTAAAAATATAAGAATTAACTAAAGAACGGTTCGTGCTAGGTAAAAGATTCTGCAGGAGAATCAGGCTGAAAGCCTGATTTATTTCAACCTGATGCGGAGCATCAGGTTAAAAGGCCTGAATACAACTTGAGCGCTGAAAGCGCGAGTTAACAAATAGAGAACAAAAGAACGGTTCGTCCGCTAGTTAGCGGATCACCGCATCGCAATAGAACAGAAGAAC
>CAZOHR010000063.1:0-7153 GCA_964579045.1 uncultured Bacteroidales bacterium
CTAATATGTTGATAATCAGTAACAAAAACGTTTGTAAGCGACAACAAACGAATAATAAACGAAAGTAAACGCTTAACAACCGACTAATGTTTTTAGGTCGCCGCATCTTTGCATCGAAATTGTCAACGGCGATATTCCACACTGGGTAAAAGTCGGACACAAGAAGTTTAACAATTAAAAAACAAAATTATGAATTTAAGAAATCGTGTACAGTTGATTGGGAATTTGGGTGCAGATCCAAAGGTGAGAGAGTTTGAAAGTGGTAAGAAAATGGCACGTTTTTCAGTCGCAACTACAAACATAGTTAAAAGAGAAGGCAAATTTGAAAAAACGGTGTGCTGGCACAATGTTACAGCTTGGGGCAATAATGCGCAAATTGCAGAGAGTCATCTAGTAAGTGGCACAGAAGTAATTATCGAAGGGACACTAATTAATAGCGAGTTTAAAGATAAATCGGGTAATCCGCGTAAAATCTCTGAGATTCTTGCCGAAAGTCTTTTGTACAGAAATATCAAGCACGTGGTAAGCAAAAATAGTATTGATGAAGGGCAGGAGAGGGCATAATTATTTCCCAAGGAGGAGGTTTTAAAAAGTCCAATTATACAAAAAGTAAATATTAACAATTAAATTATAAAACAATGAATTTAGTAAACAATGTAATGTTGATCGGTCGTTTAGGAAGCGATCCCAAAGTGAGAGATGTAGGAACAGGAAACAAAGTTGCAAACTTTACAATTGCAACCAGCGAATCTTACAAAGTAAAGGATGAGTACAAAGAGAGAACCTACTGGCACAATATTGTGGCATGGGGAAAAGATGCTGAGAAAGTTCAGGAAAGGTGTGTGAAAGGAACAGAAGTCGTGCTTAGTGGCAAACTCACAAACAAAGTCTATGAGGACAAAGACGGTCAGAAGCGCTATGTGACAGAGGTGGTAGTTAACGAAATTATTTGCAGACCAAAAGCAGCATAATCAACAATCTTTTGATCAGTTGACAACCTATGGTATAAGCTGTCGGGAGGATAATAAAAGTATAAACAATTTAAATTATAAAACAATGAATTTAGTAAACAATGTAATGTTGATCGGACGTTTAGGAAGCGATCCAAAAGTAAGAGATGCAGGAACAGGAAACAAAGTTGCAAACTTTACAATTGCAACCAGTGAATTTTACAAAGTAAAGGATGAGTACAAAGAGAGAACCTACTGGCACAATATTGTGGCATGGGGAAAAGATGCTGAGAAAGTTCAGGAAAGGTGTGTGAAAGGAACAGAAGTCGTGCTTAGTGGCAAACTCACAAACAAAGTCTATGAGGACAAAGACGGTCAGAAGCGCTATGTGACAGAGGTGGTAGTAAACGAAATTATTTGCAGACCAAAAGCTGCTTAGTCGGTTAATTGTGACAGATTGACTTGCCTTTTACAGAGCCTGAGAGTTGTAATGACTTTTCAGGCTCACATTTTAAAATAACCAATTTAATAAAAACAATGAATTTTAGATTTGAAAAACTGATAATTTGGCAAACTGCCATGGAATTTGGAGAGCAGATACATGTACTCGCGAGACTTATTCCCAAAGAAGAATCATATAATCTCGGGTCACAGATAAGACGAGCAGCCGATTATATTGCTCTAAATATTGCTGAGGGTTCGATAAATCAATCGAATGCAGAAATGAAAAAGTATTCAGCATACTCGATTCGTTCGCTAGCCGAAGTTATAACCTGTCTCTATAAGGCGAAAAACAGAGGTTACATAAATGCTGCGATTTTTCAAGAGCATTATGAAGCGGCATACAAACTCATGCGAATGTTGCTTAGTTTCAGGAATAAAATTTCCTATCTGGTAAAGAAGTCGGGTGATGAGAATAAAGTAGAATCTGAATAATAAACAATAAAATAGCCAATATGAATTTAAATAACAGGGTGCAATTAATTGGAGTTCTAGGAGAAAATCCTATTATTAAAGAGTTTGGAACCGACAACAAGATGGCTCGCTTCTCGATGTTTACAACAGATGTTTACAAGAGAGGAGACGAATATGTAAAGGAGGTTATGTGGCATACTGTGGTTGCTTGGGGGCAATTGGCCGAAGTTGCCGAAAAGTCCTTATGCAAAGGAGGAGAAGCAATTGTTGATGGAAAGTTGGTCAGGCGAAGTTACATAGATACCAAAGGAGCGCGGCAATACATAACCGAGGTGGTAGCAACTCTTGTTATGAATGGTGCAGGAAATGAAAATGTTGAAATTGTGGCGAATAAAATAGCCTAAAAAAAAACAGCGAAGAGTCATCTTCGCTGTTTTTTTTATCTACAATCATGTATTAAAACTTGTATTCGTTTTCTTCAATCAGAAAATCTGCAATTCTTCTTCTAGCCTCTTTAACATTTACGCCTTCAACACAGCTAAGGCTTTTCATTGCTTTGTAAAGTCTATTTGCTTCATCGCCTTCGCACATAGAATAGAGAGCATCAACCGACTTCTTTAACACAATACCTGCTGCATCAAAAACATTAACAGCTAAAATATCTTTATATAAATCGATATTAGATTTTGCTTTAGTTTCTTCGATTTTCTTCACTCTTAAAGCAAGCGATTCCGAAGCGTAAATCTGAATCATAATATCACTTATATTATTAATTACTTCCTGTTCTTTTAGGATGTCTTTACCAAATTTAGCTGAAACGGTGTGAATAAGAATTAATGCAGCTTTCTTATAATTACGGATGTAACGGAGCTTTTGATCGAAGAAAGATTCTCCATCTTTTTTGTCTTCGCGGCATGTTTCCATGTTGTTATAATATTCTTCTGCAGGACCAGCCATATCAAAATCACCTTTCATACCACGTTTAATTGCAGTTTCGACAAGTAAAAGACGATTTATTTCGTTTGTTCCTTCGAAGATTCTATTTATTCTTGAATCGCGGTAACCTCTGTCTGCAGCCATTTCAGCAGAATAGCCCATGCCACCATGAATCTGAACAGTTTCGTCAGCAACAAAATCCAATACTTCGGAACCATAAACTTTTAATAAAGCTGCTTCAACGGCATAATGACTAATTGCTTCGATAGAAGCTAGACCTTTGTCCATCCCACTTGATTTGAGTTCTGTCATCAAATCATCAATATCGCTACTAGTTCTAAAAATTGAAGATTCTAATGCGAATGTTTTAATTGCCTGTTCAGCAATTTTATGCTTGATAGCGCCAAAACTAGAGATAGGCGTGTTAAATTGTTTGCGCTCGTTTGCATATCTAACAGAATCGGTAATCGCTTTTTTTGAAGCACCAATTACATTTGCACCAAGTTTAATACGGCCCATGTGTAGAATGCTTAAAGCTATTCTGAAACCCATACCCGGTTTTGCTAGCAGATTTTCAACAGGCACTTTTACATCGTTGTAATATATTTGAGCTGTAGAAGAACCCTTGATTCCCATTTTGTGTTCATCTGGTCCAATCACAACACCTGGCATATTTTTTTCAACGATAAATGCAGACAGTACTCTATCGTTTCCAATTTTCGCAAAAACTACATGTGTGTCTGCAAAACCTGCATTGGTGATCCACATTTTTTGGCCATTGATGATATAGTGTTTTCCATCTGCAGATAAAACTGCATTAGTTTTTCCTGAGTTTGCATCTGATCCTGCATTAGGTTCTGTCAGACAGTAAGCTCCAATAAATTCACCACTAGCAAGTTTGGTAATATATTTTTGTCTTTGTTCTTCATTTCCATAATACATAATCGGTAAAGTACCTATTCCTGTAGAGGCCATGAAAGCAACCGAAAAAGAGTAACCAGCACCAATATTTTCAGCTGCAAGCATTTGTGTTACAAAAGATTGTTCGAATCCTCCATATTCTTCAGGAATAGCAATACCCATCAAACCTAGCTCTCCAGCTTTTCTAACGGTTTGTGACATCAACTCACGATCGCCTTTGTCGAGTTGCTCAACAATAGGATAAAGTTCTGTAGCCAAAAAATCTTTGATGGTTTGTGCAATCATCTGCTGTTCTTCATTGTACTCCTCAGGGATAAAAACTTTTGAAGATTCGGTTTCTTTTACAAGAAATTCGCCGCTTTTTAAATTTTTCATATTATTTATTTAAGTTATTTTCGTTCGTAATTTGCTGCAAAAATAAAAATTATTTTTGAAAAGGAAGCATTTTTTAGTGAATCACAACATCAAGACATTGTCGGAACTGGATGATACTCCTAATAATATTCTATTTGTCTATGCTCTATTTGTGAGATCTCATCATTTTCATATACTATTTGATAAATCCAATTCCCAAAAGAATCGTACTCATAGGTGTACTTATGATTAAGCTCTGAGATTATTTTGTCTTGTTCAAATCTACATTCATAAAATGATATCTCATCATTTGCACTATTATATTTCCATATCCTTTTTGTAACCATTGTATTATCGGGATTGTAAAATGTTTGCTGAATGAGATTATTTCTGTCATCATAAACATATAAGGAAAAATCCTGTGGAACTCCTGTCCCATATTCATAATACCTTTCTTCTAGCAAATTGTTTTGTTGATCATATTTGCACTTAATAATACTTATTGTATCATCACTCATAAAGTCGTAATATGCTATTTTTGTGGAGTTTCCTGCAGAATCAAATTTATATGGCATAAAAGCTGCACCACCAGAGTTTCTGCCAAAATCGTCCTCTTTTCTTTTACCATCTTTGTTAAAACTAATCGAAAAATTATACCAATAGTCTCTGTCGGTTTCAGGTACAATCTTCCCATCTACAGTTTTGTAATCATAATAAGTGTTCGAAATTACTTGCTTTACATTTCCTTTTAGTCTGCGTATTAAAGTCCCATACTGATATTTAGGTGATATGATTTTCTGTATTTCTTGTTTTTCAATAATTGTAATGCTACTGTCTTTCTGAGCTTCTACTTTGGCAGAAACTGGTGTGCTGTCATTTTCTATTGCAATAACTTGCTCAACTTTATCAGTATTCTTCTCCTTGCTGTTTTTGCAGGAGATAACTGAAACCAATAGAATGCATAGAATTATTAATAGGCTTGTTCTCATACTTGAAAATGGTTGATTAACAATTTACAAGTTTATAAAATTATTTGTAACTATTTAGGTCTCTGGAATAATTATGTAGACTTTTGCATGCTAACTTCGACTCCGCCGCGGCGGACCACTACCAACCACCAACTATGGTTCCTGAGCAGCCACTAACGAGAGCCTGTGGGTGCCGATGGACCAACTACCAACTACCACTACCAACTACCAACTACCACTACCAACTACAAATAAAGATTTATTACAATAAGTTGAATTGTCACCTTCGTTAAGAAATAATAATAATCAAAGCTTTACTGTTCTGTAGTAGCTTGCTGAAATGTCTGAATAGCAATAATATTTTGTATCAGTATTGGTAAAGAGTCCGGTGTAAAAAGTACAGGAATTTATATGCTTTTTTATTGTGGAGAAATCATAAGTTAAGCCAAAATTATAGGCAGTAGCATAAAATCTAAGCTTTTCTGTATCATCAGCAAAAGAGATATTAGAGTATTTTGCATCCATAATTTTAATAAAAAGAATTAAATACCTAAGTTGCCATTTTGCACTATCGAGTCTAAGTATTCTTGCTTTGCGGGCAGAGGTTGTTTTTTGAGTGTCGAATACTTTTGATTTATTCCCAGCTTTTTGCAGTATTTTATTATGAATATTCTCAATTGTTTCGGCAAACGAGGGTTTCATTTGAAAATAGCCAATTGAAAAGTCGGCATATTTTTCGCCATTTTGTATGTAAAGGGTTTTGAGAGCAGAACTTTCGATAATGTTGAGAATTGCCGAATATCTTATTATTTCAGGGAAAACAATCGCAATTGCAAAAGCTGGATCTATATCCTCATTTATCAGACTATCATTAATCCAAGTATTCTTTTTTAAATAATCAAGTGCATTATCGTAGTCTTTACCAAAGATTTTCTTGTAATCTTTATCTGTTATAGTTGCACCAAACAATGATGAGGAAAAAAGAACAATTAAGATTGAAATAATAGCTTTCATTAAAACGGCAAAGAATACTTAACTAGTTGAGTTTCGTTTACTAAACTTAACCAAACCAACATATTATTACAATAGCCTGTATATACTGGATATGGATATTCTGAACCATCCCACATAACTAGCTTGTCGTAAAATTGAACAGCATATTTCTTTCCGTCTTTTGAAACAAAAACATTCTTAGCATTTGGGCTATCTTCTCCAAAGTCTTTAACTTCTTGTCCGTTTATGAGCAATTTTGAACCAAGAATTAGAATCCAGTTATCCACACTGTTCTGGGCAAATAAAGGATTTTCGTCGTAAATATAATTTGCATCGAAAGCTCCGAATCTTATTCCACTTTCTGTGTAAATATAAGCTTTAGTCATTTTAGATTCTTCAGATGAGTTTGCTTGTAAATCATTAATTTCTTGCATTATTTTAAACATTTCATCATCAGATAGCTTTGATCCCTCGAGGCTCATTAGTTTCGCATTAATTATTGCATCAATATCGCTGTAAGTTTCTGAAGTAACAAGAAATTTGTTTCCAATCTTGTTAAAAACCAAATTGCTTACACTTCCTTCAACAGCAAAGGACGCTGCAATGCTACTTACGATTACATTTTTCTGATTTTCATCTAAAGTTATAGCTGCAAAGTTACGCTTGTCGGACGAATAATATACGTTCATTATTGCATCGTAAGGACCGTATTTTTTTCCATTAAAGACTAACATCATTTTACCGTCTTCGGTAAACTCAAAATTGTCTTGAGTATTTGCCTCATTTGATTCATCTTGTGATTTGTTTGTTTTTAGCAAATCTCCTTTACACATGTATTGTTCAATTTGATTGTTTTTATATGGGCCATCCTTAGTCCCATTGTGATATACATAAAAATTTTGTGTTACAGGATTATAAACGGTAATGCATAACACTCCATCAGAACAAATCATACCAGAAGAACTTTCAGAAACTAAGAAACTCTCGCCTTTAGAAATGTTGAGTAAAGTTTCAGTTTTTGGGGTAACCTGAGCAGATATGGTAATTGATAAACAAATTGCTAGGATTGACAAATTAACTATTTTCATTGCTTTAAATTTTAAGTTAAAAAAAAGG
>CAZOHR010000063.1:7253-14681 GCA_964579045.1 uncultured Bacteroidales bacterium
AAAAAAGGAAATCCCGTTTCTTGGGATTTCCTTCACTTTAAGGTTGATTGGGTTTAATACTCCTTAAAGCTAATTCCTTCTGGTAATTCAAATTTGCTTGCATCAACATCTACAAGTTCAATAGTTGTGATTTCCATTACAAAATCTTCTTTTCCTAGTTTGGTAACAGTTTTCATTGGAATACCTTCCCAAATCCAAACTTTTGAAGCCATTGGTTCTTCAATTGAAAAGACATCACATTCTTTGCCTGCAATGGTCTCTTTGCCTTCCTTTTCGATACCATATTTTTCAATATCTTCATCAGATACATCTGAATAGTCGGTTGTTGGAGCAGCATAATAAGAAACTTTAGTTCCTTCTGTCGTGCCGATGCTATAGTCGTATTTGTAACCATCAACTATTATAGAAATAGTTCCCGATTTTTCGCCAAACATTTCAATTGTTGAAACAGAATATTGTTTATTGCCATAGTCGTCAAACCATGTTTCAATAGTCATATCCATTGTTGTGTTGTAAATAATATGTCCACTCTTAATTTTGTAAATCTTGGTTACATCTGAGTTTTCATCTTCGTTTTCTGTTTCCTCAGTCTTAGGGTCACTACTGTCATCAGATTTAGTTTTTGTACCGCCACAGGCAATAAAACCAAACATTGCGATTAAAATCATCAGGGTTTTTAGGTCTTTCATTTTTTTAATTTTTAAGTTAATTTAATTCTACGGTTTACAATTTAATAAACTCAACTCTACGGTTTTTAGCTTTATTCTCAACGCTTGTGTTTGGAACCAATGGAACAGATTCTCCTTTACCATCAGTTTCGATTCTGTCAGCAGAAATTCCAAAATCTTTAACTAAAGAATTTTTTACTCCAGCAGCACGACGTTTCGACAAATCAAGATTCATAGCATCATCACCATCACTATCGGTATGGCCAACTATACTAATTCTAACTGTTGGATTTTCTGTTAAAACAGCTGCTATTTCTTTTAATGAGCCATAAGATTCTGGTTTTACCAAATCTTTGCCGCTGTCAAAATAAATACCATAAGAAACAAGTTTGCCCTCGGTTAGTAGTTTGCTTCGCATATCAGGTGCAGCAGTTGTTATTTTAAGATTGGAAATATATGGAACTGATTCAGTACCCCATGAATTAAAGCTAAACCTGTTATACTTTGCGCCAGCCTGTAGAATTGTTGGTAAATCCATAACTTTAGCACCTTGGTGATACACTCGCAATCTACGATTTTGTACCCATATTATTACATGATTTAGCTGCTCTTTTTCAACAGTATTTGTTGTAGACCTACCCTCTGGCCAAGCAGCATTTTCATCAATGTTACAATAGCTTTTTGCCCACCATTCTGCTGGACCTAGAGTTAAATAAAATCCATTTAGACCTGGATACGAGACAGCATTCATTTCTTCATAAGTTTCTTCCTGATAGAAATAAACTGATGTTCCTCCATAATAGGTTTCATCAGGAATTATATCAAATTCCATAATGAAGTTTTCTGGTAATGTAATTTGTTTTGTGTAACAGTAGGTTGCATTCTCGCCATTTAAATGAAACCATTTGCCAGGAAATAAATTAGTAGTTTTTACTTCACCACTACTATTTGTGGTCCAGTTTGCAGGGAAGTCACCAACAGCATCCTGTGAGAAATCTTCAAAATATAAAATCTGATCTCCTGGGATAAAATCGTACTTGGTGTATGATTCCATCTTTGGTTTATCATCAGGTTTTACTGGCTTTTCTTGCTCTTCGGTTTCTACTTCTTCTGTTTCAGAACCTACAACATCATCTTCTACGGTTTCTTCTACCTCTTCGGTTTCTTCTTTCTCTGTTTTTTCTTTCTTATTAAAGATTCCATCAACGGTGTTATCTACACCTTCGTCAATTTTTTCATTGATTTTTTCATCAGTTTTCCTCTGAACTTTACCTTTTATGTCAAATTGTGCAAAAGAAATCTGACATGCAAAGATGAAGATTGTCGCTAAAAGCGTTGTTATTACTGCGTTTTGAAGTTTCATATGCTTTTTTTAATTTAGTTAATTATGATTTGTAAAGATATTAAATATAGTAATCGCTTTTATCCCTTAAAAAAGGGATTTTTTTATAATTTTGTCTCAATATCATAAATTATGCCTAAAAAGTTTATTTTCGTTGTTTGTTTGCTAATTATTGCGTTTAATCTTTTTTCGCAGAGGTTTTCCATATTTAGTTTTAATGTATCTCAAACAGAGGAGATTTTGCAGTTCAATGCTAGAGCTGACGATTATTACAACCGAGGTCTTTACGATAGTGCAATTATTAATTATGAAAATTCTTATCACCTTGCCAATAAACTTGGATTGGCGGAAGAAAAGTGCTCTGCGCTAAAAGAAATTGGAGATTTGTACGATCTTAAAGGTGAATACCCAAAGGCCTTGGAGTTTTTGTTTAAAGCTCTGAGCATAGCTGAAGAAAATGATTTTGTAAAATTGGAGGGAGTAATTAATATTAATATCGGAATAGTTTATTTTAATCTTAAAAATTCGGATAAGGCAATCTTACATTATAATACAGCACTTCAAATTGGGGAAGCTGAACAGGATACGATGTTATTAATAAAAGCATTAAACAATCTTGGTAATGCAACAATGACTCTATTAAACGATCCTATTGGGGCTGAACTGTACTTCAATAAATCCGTAGAATTTTCGGATAAAATTAATTTTGAAACAGCGTATATGATTGGACTAAATAATCTTTGTCAGATTTATATGAACACTGGAAGGGAGTCAAAAGCTTTGGAAACCACAAAACAGATGCTTGACTTATCGCCCGAAAATGCATTTATTTATTATAATTTAGGAAATCTGTACCGACAAAAGAAAGAAACTCAAAATGCGATTATGGCATATGAGAGATCTCTAAAATATGGTGTATATGAGCTCGAGCTGCAGCAGGTTTTGTTAAAAGATATGTCAGATATTTATGCAGAAATGAATGATTTTAAAACTTCGATGGACTATTATAAGTCATATATCACTCTAAAGGATAGCTTACATTCGAATGATCAGGCAAAGTATGTATTGGAACTCGAGGCTAGATATAAGAATCTTAAAAAGGAAAAAGAAATATCGGAATTAAAAACCCTAAATTTAAAGTCAAAAAGATTTTACACTGTTTTAATATCTTCAGGTATTATTTTGTTATTAATTCTGAGCCTGATTATTCTGATAATATACAATAAACGCATAGTGGCTTCGCAAAGAATTAGAGCATTGGAAAACGAAAAAGTGATGATCGCGGCATCAGCAACTCTCAGCGGGGAAGAAAAAGAGCGAGCTAGGCTCTCGAGAGAATTGCATGACGGTTTGGGCGGTATTTTGTCGGGAGTAAAATTAAGTTTGGCAAATGCAATTGAGAACAAGGGATTGTCTTCTGATAATCGGCCTGATAATCTTGAAAAGAGCTATGAAATGGTTGTTGATAGTATATCGGAAATGCGACGAATTTCAAATGCCTTGCTGCCTGAGACATTGTTAAATCTTGGATTGAACACTGCGATTAAAAGTTATTGTTCAACATTTAAGGGCAATTCTAATGAGCTGGAAATAAACTATAGTTTCTTTGGTGATGAAATCCGCTTTGGAAGATTTTTCGAACTTGCAGTTTACAGGCTTGCTCAAGAAATAATTAACAACTCTGTTAAACATTCTGGGGCTTCATCAATTAATATACAATTAGTGATAGATAAAAACAGATTGTTTTTGGGTATCATCGATAATGGCAAAGGTTTTGATATTGCTGCTGCCGGAAAAAGCGGTGGAATGGGACTGACAAATCTTAAACATCGCGCAGGTGTTTATGGAGGTAGAGTTGAGATATATTCAGAGCCGAATGTCGGTACAGAAGTGATAGCAGAATTTGATAATCTTGAAGATAATAAAGCTGTGTATGATAAAAGTTTTGATAGTTGAAGATCATCCTTTGTTGGTTGAGGGCTTGGTAAATTCTTTTGCAAAAGTAGATGATGTTGAGGTTGTAGCAACTGCTGGAACAGGCGAAGATTGTCTAAAAAGACTAAAATCTTATCCATGTGACATTATTCTTATGGATTTAAGATTGCCAGATATTCAGGGTGCTGAGTTGGCAAAGGAAATTCTTAAGCTGTATCCTGAAATAAAAATTATTGTACTTACAACTCATCAGCAGAGATTTTATATTCAAACTATGATTGAAACTGGCGTTAAAGGCTATCTGCTAAAAAGTGTAAATTTTGAGGAAATTTTAAAAGCAATTCACACAGTAAACGAAGGCGGCACATATTTCTGTAAAGACGTGATGCAACAACTCCGTGACGATGAGCAAAACCAAATATTTATTACCAAACGCGAACTTGAAGTTTTAAAACTTATTGCTGCCGGACATACTAATCAGGATATTGCTGATAAACTATTTATCAGTCCTCTAACTGTTGACAGTCACCGAAAAAATCTAATTCTGAAATTCGATGCAAAAAATACTGCCTCTATGATTAGTATCGCGGTTGCGCAGGGGTATTTGTAGTCGATTACTGATTGGAACAAGGTGGCTGAGGGTTTTGTTGCTCAATAATTTTATAAAATTAGCAAATTGCTATTTTCGCAAAAATCTGATTTACAATGCATTAGCAACAAAATGTCTCGAAGCCACCACTCCCAATTACCTCCTACAAACAATTCACTACAGAAACAATCCCGCAAGCCACAACCCCCGCAGTCTCGGTTCTTAACCTGCTTTCGCCAAGCGACACAGGTACAAATCCCGCAGCTTTTGCAAGCTCAATTTCCTGCGGATTAAAATCGCCTTCCGGCCCAATTAATACAATTGCTGATGAGTTTTTATTCAGTATTTTACCAAGATAAATTTTATCTGATTCTTCTTCGCAGTGTGCAATAAATTTCTGCTCATAATTCAGGGTTTGTTTTATGAATTTTGCAAAGTCAATCTGCTCATTAATTATTGGATGATAAGCCTTATAAGACTGTTTCATTGCAGCCTCGGCAATCCTGTTTAATCTGTCAGTTTTCGTGAATTTGCGTTCAGAATTTTTACAAATGAGTAATGTTATTTCGTCAATACCTATTTCTGTAGCTTTTTCAACAAACCACTCAAGTCTGTCGGTGTTTTTGGTTGGAGCAATGGCGATATGTAGTGAGTAAGGATTTTTTCCATATTCCGGAATTATTTCCACAATCTTTAGGATAGTTTTCTTTTGATGTATTTCAAGAATCTCGGTTTTATAAAGCTTGCCTTTTCCGTCTGTTAGAAAAATCTCATCACCGTTTCCAAGTCGAAGCACTTTAGTACAATGTTTCGATTCCTCCTCATTTAAAACATGAAAATCACCTGAAATTTCTGGGTCGTAAAAAAGTTTCATAAATAGAATTTTGGCAAAGTTAAAAAAAAAGTGCCTAGAGTGCCTAAAGTGCCTAAAATGCCTAAAGTACTTAAGTTGAATTTATTTGTGATTTACATGAGACTTGCATAAAGTACTTGTTCTCACTGATTTTTAGCGAGAGAGTTTTGGCAAAGTTAGGAAAAAAAAGTGCCTAAAGTACTTAGAGTGCCTAAAATGCCTAGAGTCCCGAAAAACAAAATCCGCCTTTTGGTCGGATTTGTCGTTTTTCGTGGATCCTCGAGAAAAAATGAAATTGCTAACAGCTGTTTTAATTTTTAGAGGATGTATTGAAAAAAAACAGACAATTGTTTGAAATTATTTTAGCAATTTCTGTTTTCTCGGGATTCGGAGTTGGAACTTATAGGATATGCTCCAGACTTTCCATCGTTCGACCTTAGGAGAACATGGAAAGGTCTGTGAAAGTTGGGAGTTGGAAAAGTGCCTAGTTTTGGTATAGAGGAGTATTATACTTTTTTCTTGCGAAAATTAATCTTCTTAATTCCCACTACAGCAAAAATGCCTAGAACAACAATAAGTATGATGTAAGCAATCTTGAATATATAATGAATAGGTTGAGTAAAAGTTAAATAGAGTAAGTAAAGAACTCCAAAAATTGAGCTAATTCCCAATGTGATAAAAAGAATGTTCTTAAATTTCTCAAATCCCTCAAATACTGGTTCCACTGCTTTTTTGTATTGTTGAATTGACATGCCTTTGTAGTTTGTGAGAACACTGTCTATCTTTTCTTTTTCTTTTAAATTCCAAGCATCGATAATCTCACTAGGACTCTTTGTTTTTTTATGTTTTTCCTCAAATATCAAAAATTCGTGTGCTATTACCATTTGACTAAAATACTCTATATATTTTTCTTCTTTTCTAATTGATGGATGCACTACTACCGACATTTTTTCAAAATTTACGTTTACTTTGTCAATACTATCCTTTTCTGTAACTTTCAGTATTTCTCTGAAAAATTTAACATTGCTACTGTCTATGTTTTCCATGGTTTGATTTTAATATTTGCAACAAATATATGTTTTTATAACATAGAAATGAAATTGTTGAGGGTATTTCTGTTTCTCGGGATTCGGAATTGTGATAGTGTGTTTCAGACTTTCCATCGTTCGACCACAAGGAGAACATGGAAACGTCTGAGGTGTGATTTTGAAGTCCGAAGTCTGGAGTTCGGAGTGCGGAGTTCGAAGTTTGAAGTTGAAAGATTCGATTTGTTTTTTAACTTTTAACAACTAGAGGCTAAGGAAGGAAATATTAACTCAAGATCCCGCAGCACCTATAACTTCGAACTCCGAACTTGTTTTTTGGAGCTTGTTCCGAAGAATAAAAAATCTACGATTTTTGTAATTCTTCGAGGATCCTCGATAAAATAAGAAATTGCATTGCAATCTTATTTTGAGAGGGGTATAAAACAGTAAAATTGTAATTTCATGTAAGTTATATGCAATTTCTGTTTTATCGGGATGATTTGTTATTTAGCTGCGCTGAGGGCTAAAGCCGTTGGAGCATGTAATTTGTTTTTTGGAGCTTGTTCCGCCGCAGCGGATGGAGCTTGTAATTTGTTTTTTGGAGCTTGTAATTTGTTTTTTGGAACTTGTAATTTGTTTTTTGGAACTTGTAATTTGTTTTTTGGAACTTGTAATTTATCATATGATTTTATATTTTTACAAAAAATTCAATCATGCATACATCAGAAACAGTTTATACCGGAAACCTTCGCACGAGCAACACACACATGCGTTCGGGGGAAAAGATTATTACCGATGCTCCTATAGATAACAAGGGTAAAGGAGAGGCTTTTTCTCCAACAGATTTGGTTGCAACTGGATTGTGTAATTGTATTTTGACGATTGCAGCTCAGGCAGCAGACGAACATGGGTTTTCGATTGTAGGAGCTACTGGAAAAACAACAAAAATTATGGCTCAGATGCCTCTTCGTCGAATAGCAGAAATTGTTATCGAATACGATTTTTCAATGTGTAAT
>CAZOHR010000064.1:0-1124 GCA_964579045.1 uncultured Bacteroidales bacterium
AATACTTTTTAACTTTCCATCATCCGCCTAAGCGGATATGGAAACGTTAAAAAAGAAAAAGATGCAGCTAATAATTACCTATTTTTTGTAACTATTTTGCTGGTAGAAAGAAATTGTTATTGATGATAAGGTATTTAGGCAAGTCCCATGCATTAGATTATTTTAAACCTAAAAATACTTTTATTATTGAGAACCAAAAAGCAAGAAACTAGAAATTATCATACCAACTACGTCTCTTTGCAATCTTGAGGTCTTTCAGCATAGAGGCTTTTACGTTTATCTGGAAAATGTACGAGCGATAATCGCCAAAAGGAACAAGATGAAGGCTGGCTTCCCAACAATGTAAATCTCTGTACACATCAATCGAAGTGGGTGTTGCTTGTTTCTTAACAATATCGTAACCAGTAATAAAACTGATTTTCCATTTCTTTGTCAGATTAAAATCGCCACTTACATTGACAGTTTGAGTAAAAGTTGAAACTAGATACGGTTTTGCATATCGCAGCGAGTAATTTACCCTAACATTCCAAGGTACATCAAAATCAATATATTGCTGAATATCTCCGTAGAGTGTTTCATATTGTGACAGGTCTTTTTGACTGTTCTCTGCTTTGTTTGAATTAAGTGAGAATCCTGCCGACAGATTTGCAGTAGTAAGTCTTACCAATGTTCCGTTTGCTGAGAAAGCACTCTGATTTACACGCACAGCAACCAACGAGTCGTATGGGTCAACAGCAATTGCATAAGGGTCGAGGTTTGCGTTAAAGGAAAGGTCGAGGAATTTAACTTTTGTTCTACCTGTTACGGCAATTGGTGACCAGTTGAGACTATCGGCCATAATGTTGTAACTTGATGTAAATGTGAGATTCTCAAGCAGTTTTACTTTACGGTCTTTAGTGATTGTATCATTATTATTTCGTAATTTCATTTCTAGATTATTCCCGATGGAGAAATTTACAGAACCTGCTCCACCTCTTGCTGGCGCACCATAAGGCAATCCTTCGAAACGTGAATAAAAATAGCTAACAGTGTCGTACTGACCAGTATTTGCATTGTATTGAATACGCGAGTAATCATCATAATAATTATACTTCTCCTGCCCAAAATCAGGTCGGTAAGTGAAG
>CAZOHR010000064.1:1134-8387 GCA_964579045.1 uncultured Bacteroidales bacterium
TGTCGAATGGCTTTAAGATTACCTTTTTTAAAATTAAATGTACCATAAATCTGTGTTGACCAGTTCATTCCGGCAGAATAGTCCCAAACTCTCGAGAATTGTGATAAATATTGAGAATTCAGATATCCAACTGTGTCTTCAGCGTTTTCAAATGCCCAGTTCTTCTGCATAGATTTGAAATACCATCTTTCGGTATAGTTGAAATTTGGAGTGATTGTGGTATATTTTAGAAACTTTGCAGATGTGCTAATTGGTATCCTATGAGTGATACCATTTGAGAAATTACTGTAACCCATATCAAACAAGGTACTGTCGGTAGTTTTTATTTGGTTTGTTAGACTCATTGAATAAGACACCCCAATTTTTTCATATAATTTGCTTTCGCCAACTTTCACTTTTCGCTTAAAAGGGTATATTCTACTCATATTAAAAGCTATGTCGGGTAGAGTTAGATTAATTTCGCCTGATTTGTTGTTTTGATTATGCCTGAAAGCGCCTGTCATACTGAATGGTGAATTCGGAAAAACTTTTGAATATGAAATACTTGACTGCTTATTTGTTGTTAGTGCATTATTCAAATTGTATGAATTGTATCGGTCAAATTTTGCACTACTAATGTTTACATCGGCTGAAAATGTTGAGTTAGGTCGTGCTTTTGGGTCTTGTGTAAATTTCCATTTCACGGCAAATTCATCGCTACGAGAGTAATTAATATCCTTATAACCTAAAACATTACGGTTGTATTTTACATGCAGGCTGCCACTATATTTGTATTTTACTTTGTAGTTTGTTAAGACAGTTGCTCCCCAGCTACCCTTGGAATAGATATCTCCTAAGAGTGTTAGGTCAAAATAGTCGTTAATAGCCCAATAATATCCACCATTACGAAGGAAAAAGCCGCGGTTCTCTTCATCGCCAAACTCAGGAATTATTATTCCCGATGAACCACCTTTTGAGTTCGGGAAAAATCCAAAAGGAATACCAAGTGGAGTTGGAATATCTTCTATAACCAGATATGCTGGCCCAGAAACTATTTTATCGTTAGGAATAACAATAGCTTTGCTAATGGCAAAATAATAATGCGGATGATCGAGGTCGCAGGTTGTAAACTTACCGTCAATCATGTGGATATCTTTGTTAGGCTGCATTTTAGTTTTACTACCATGCAAATAGCTACCTTCAAATTCGGTCATAACTTCTTTGATAATTCCCATCTTTGTGCGGAAGTTATATCTTATGGTATCTGCTTCAAATTCTTCTTCGCCATCTTTAAAACTGGGTTTGCCGATAAGCGTTCCCGTAGAATCTGTTAAACCATGTGCGAATACTACATTGTTTTCAAAATCCATTTCTATAAATTCGGCATTAAGAACTACAGATTCGTAAATAACAATCGCTTTGCCATACAAATATGCTTTTTGCCTTTGAAAATCGAAAAGTAAAGAATCCTCTGCATCATAGTAAACAGGGTAATCGAAAGCCATATCCGACTTCTTATAGCTAATAGAATCAACTTTTGGTACTTTCTTTATGGTGTCGTCAACATTTTGAAAATACGATTTGGAGAACGAACTCTCAACTTTTTCGTTGTTTAAGCTTGCATTGGTATGATGATTGCTATACACGAAAATCGTGGTTGAAAAAACTATTACAAGTGAAAATAATAGCTTTAACAATATTTTTTTTAACGATATGAAATTTATACCTTTGTACAAAATTGAAAATTTGGCCAAAACTAATGAAAAAAACGTTTCAATATTTAAAACTGATATGTTTATGAAACAAAAATTTATTATCTTGATATTGTTGACATCCCTAATGATAGGTATTAGCAGTGCTTCTGCATTCTCTCAACAAACTGGAAGTTTAAAAGTAAAAACTGTTGTTATTGACCCTGGGCATGGTGGTGCTGATCCTGGAGCTGTTGGCAAAATGTCAAAGGAAAAAGATATTGCACTAAAGATTTCACTTTTGCTTGGTGAAATGATTGAGAAGCAATATAAAGATGTTAAAGTTATTTATACTCGCACCGACGACAGCTTTGTAGAGCTTTATAAACGAGCCGAAATTGCTAATAAAAACAATGCAGACCTTTTTATCTGCGTTCATATTAACGCATCATCCAGCACTACACCATATGGTGCCGAAACTTTTGTGATGGGTATTGATAAAACTGGCGCCAACCTGCAGGTAGCAAAACTTGAGAACTCAGTTGTACTTAAAGAAGATAATTATCTGGATAAATACGATGGTTTTGACCCTAACGATCCTGAAACTCACATCATCTTTAGTCTTTATCAAAATGCAAATCTGGCTCAAAGTCTACTTTTTGCTCAGTCTCTGCAGGATAATTTCGTGAAGAAGATAAAAAGACACGATAGGGGAGTAAAACAAGCTGGTTTCCTCGTTTTATGGAAAACGACAATGCCTAGTGTTTTAGTCGAATTAGGATTTATTAGCAATATTGATGAGGAAAAATATCTAAATTCAGCCGAAGGACAAGCCGAATTAGCTAAAGGAATGTTTGATGCATTTGGAGATTTCAAAAATCATTATGAGGGAACAAGTTCATCAACAACAAATAATTCAAACAGCAATTCCAATACAACAAATGTTAATTCTAACACAAATAATTCTTCTAATACCAATGGTTCTAGCGATTCAAATCAGGTTGTTAATTCTAATATAAATAATGCCAGTACCGTAGATGCAAATGCTGCTAAGGGTATTGTTTTTAAGATACAGATAAAGACTTCTTCCAAAAAAATTGAAATTTCTCCCGAAAATTTTAAATCATATCAAAATGTTGATGTATATTTGCAAGATGGAGTTTACAAATATACAATCGGCTCGGATGCTGATTATAATAAAATTGCTGAACTTCATAAGGATGTAAAAAAGGATTTTGAAGACAGTTTTATTATAGCCTTTAAGAATGGAATAAGAATTCCATTGAATCAGGCTAGGAGTGAAGTAAATAGCAAATGAAAAAAAATAACAAACGGTTTGTATTATATGGCTTTCTAGGCGTACTTGTTATTGCTATTTCATATTGGGGCTTTAACTTTCTTAAAGGAAACGATTTATTTAAAAACACAAATACATTTTATATTTATTATGACAGAATTGAAGGGCTAAATGAATCTAGTCCTGTTACTGTTAATGGGTATAAAGTTGGAAAAGTTTCGGAAATTGTGTTCTTACCTGCAGATAACTGTCGCTTACTTATAAAAATCGAAATCGATAACGATTTTCAATTGCCGGATTCTACCATTGCAAGAATTGTTAGCATGGATTTAATGGGATCTAAAGGTATTGAACTGATATTTGGTAAGAAATCAACATTCCACAGTCCTGGAGATACCCTCATTGGTCAGGTGGAGCAAAGTCTGAAAGATCAGGTAAGTGTGCAGATGTTACCAGTAAAGCAACAGGCTGAGCAGTTGATGGCCGAAATATCTAAAGCTATAGCAGTAGTTTCATATATCTTTAATGACGAAACTAGAGATAACCTTACCAAGAGTTTTGCAAGTATTCAAACTACTCTTACATACATCGAAAGCTCTGCATTTAGCATGGATACTTTGCTAAAGAAAGAATCTGGTAAAATCGGTAGAATTCTTGCTAATGTAGAATATCTTACAATGACATTGAAAGATAATTCAGAACATCTTTCAAATATTTTCGATAATCTCTCAACATTCTCTGATACTCTTGTTGCCTTAGATATTTCAAAAACAATTATTGAAGCAAATAAGGCTATAGAAAGTTTTAATGCCGTAATGGATAAAGTCAATAGGGGCGAAGGTACAATTGGACAGTTGGTACAGGACGATAAACTTGCTATTCAGCTTGAGAACTCAGCAGAGAATTTGAAAAAACTATTATTCGACATTCAGTATAATCCTAAAAAATATGTTCATTTTAGTTTGATGAATATTGGTAGAACTGTTAATGTTACTGATGAAACTGAATTAACTCCTCGCGACAAAAAAGTAGTAAACAGACAAAGGGAGAAAAACGAGAAAGAAGCTCAAAAGAACTACGAAAAAGATCAAAAGAAGAAAGAAAAGGAAGGTACTTCTGAGAATACAGATGGTGCCGCGTTGGATGGACCAATTTTCTTTATGATACAGATTCGTTCGGCAGCAACAAGAATTGAATTAAATTCTCCCGAATTGAAAGGGTATTCCGATGTTGTGGAGAAGAAGAATGGTTCATATTACAGATACTTTGTGTATCAACATGATAATTCTTTGCAAACGACTTATTACCTGAACCTTGCTAAAGAAGATTTTCCTGATGCCTTCCCGGTTGCCTTTAGCGGAACTACTCCAATTTCATATTCCAAAGGATTGTCGCTGGTTGCTGAGAAGTAACATTTTATTCTCTGAACTTTCCTTTGTCCCAACAAAATCCTCTTGTTATTATTTAATAGGGTTAATCGGCAAATGCGGTATGCTTGCAATTTTGGTATTTTTCAAAGTAATGAAAGCAATATCCTAATAAGTAGTTGAGACAGCACAAAACCAACTACCAACTACCACTACCAACTATCGACTTACTGATAAGCGGAAGCGACTATGCAAAACCCACAGATTACAGTAACTTAATTCTATGGTTTTGACATAATACCTAAAAAATTACCTTTTATATTAATATTTTTGGTATTATTGTATTTTGTATAAAATTGAGGAATCATGAAAAGAATTTTACTGTTTGCGATAAGCATTTTTTTAATTACGGCAGCCAATGCTCAGTACTTACGTGGCGATTTTAACCTTTGGGGAACCGAATATTTAATGACCCAATATTACGGCTATTATACTGCAACTCTCGATGTTACAGTCGATATAACTGATGGAGCATTTAAAGTAGATCAGACTGGCGATTGGTCTTTACAGTGGGGCTACGCAACCGAGTCATATAATCCGATTGTTAATACATCCGAAGGTCAAATGCGTGGAAGTAACTCTGGCGATTCTCCAGGAGATTTTGTAAAAACACTATCTGCTGGTAAGGTTTATACTTTCAGATTGGAAGGTGTTGAAACATGGTGGAATCGAAAGTTTGTCATTATGGAAACCGATGATTTTCCTGTTGATTTGCTCACCGTATCAGATAATAATTTGTCTGTTGGTACTTCTAATGTAACTGTAAATGTCGAAACTTCTGCAGCTTTGTCTCCTCAAGAAACAGTTTATGTTCGATATACTGGTGACTCATGGGCAACTTCTGTTATTGTTGCTTGCACTGGGAGTGGAACAACTTACAGTGCTGAGATTCCTGGTATGACTTCTGGAACTGATGTGGAATATTACGTTTTTTCTTCTGCAATGGTATTAAGTTTTGTAAGCACTTATCCCGATTTTGCAACTTTAAAAGGAAATAATAATGCTGGTGCAAATTACTCTTATACAGCTACAACTTTAGTTCCTTACATAGTTGCATCAGTTTCTGCAAATCTCGAAGAAACTACTTTGGATAATTCAGTAATAGATCTCGAAATTTTTAATGATACTTTTGAAGATGCTACTTTTAGCACTGCAAATTTTACCTTAAACAATGCTCCTGTAGGACTTTCAGTTTTGAGTGTTTCATACACAGATCCTAATAATATTAGTTTAACACTTGACTTTGACGGAACTGACTACGAAAATGACATTACAAATTTTTCAATTACAATTTCTGCTGATGAATTAACAGGAATAGATCCAGTTACTAGTAATAATCTTACAATTTATGCTTTCCATCCTACAGAAGAAATTCAATCAGCAATGATTGTGCTTTGGGAAGGTGGAGCCACAGATACGTATTACAACGATGTTGACTTCGATGGTCACGATTTTGGAATTATGAATGTTGATAGTAGTTTATATCTAAAGTCGGGACAAGTGTTTGCATGGAAAAGAACTGGTGGTGATATTTTATCTGCTACAATGAATTATAGAATTTATAAACAAGGAGATTTGCCTGGAGCTTTTATTCAGCAAAATCTTAATTGGCATAGCGAATCTGTTTCAAATGATACTACATACCAATTGTGGTGGAACGATTCTCCAGATGAAATTGATTTGAACTTATTACAGGAAATTACCGAAGGAGCATATTTTATTGAGGTTTATTTTGAAATTGAGACAGGTTTTGGAACATTATATCAAAACAATTCCGGGGCAAACTATAAAGCTGAATTTACTTGGGAAGAAATGCCTGTATTATCAGCCAGTTCTCCACTTGAATTAAATTCTATAAACATGAATGGTGCTCAGGTTGATTTAAACCTCGCTTTTGATACTTTTATTGACGATTCTCCAGAACTTGCTTCATATTCCTTGAATAATGCTCCTGCTGGTCTTTCAATTTCTGAAGTGATATTTATAGATCCTTCTCATGTAAAACTTATACTTGCATATTCTGGAGGATTAATCTATACACAGATAGATAATATGTTTGTAAGTGTTGCTGGAACTGAATTTACGCAGGGTATTGCATTAATGAGTAATGAAATTACCGTTTACGCCGATTATATTACCGATGGTATTTATCTAAGTAAGATAGCAATGTGGGAAGGTGGCACTGATGATATTTATTACGATGAAGCTGATTTTGATGCACATGATTTCGGCACATTTAATTCATCTATGTCTTTATATTTTAAATCTGGTCAGGTTTTTACATGGAAAAATTTTGATGGAAATATAGTTTCTGCTAAAATGAACTATAGAATATATAGAGATGGCGATACCCCAGGTGCATTTGTTCAGCAGGACTTGCCATTTTTCTCTGAATGGGCGTCGGGTGCAAATACAGATCAACTTTGGTGGAACGATTCTCCCGATTTAACAGATATTAATCTACTTGATGGCGCTCTTCCTGGAACATATAATGTTGAAGTTTATTTTGAAGCTGAAAATGGTGTCGGACAAACTCATTATAGTAATAATGAAAACCAGAATTATATTGCGAGTTTCACTTTTACAGATAATCCTGTAATCGCAGCAACACCTGCATCTCCAATTACCGAGGAGAATCTTAATGGAATGATTATTACCCTCGATCTTAACGGTGATACCTTTGCTGACGCTATTCTTAATCAGGGGAATTTTACCCTAAATTTTGTGCCTTCTGGAGTAAGCATTTCTGCTGTAAACTATGTTGGACCAACTCAAGCAACCCTCACACTTGCTTTCGATGGTACCGACGATTATGTAAATTTGGGAACGCTCAATTTTAATTCGACCAATATCACAGTC
>CAZOHR010000064.1:8397-9980 GCA_964579045.1 uncultured Bacteroidales bacterium
TGATTCTGATTCTACCAACTTTAGTATTTCGGTTAGTGGTGTTGAACTTACATCAGCAATTAATTTAACAAGTAATAATATGCTAGTTACATCAGTTGATGAAACTGCAACAATCTATACTCATTTGCTTACTGCAGAAAATGTAGTAAGGTATCAGGGCGACAGCCAGAGTTTTTGGATTAATATGGAAATCGGTCAAGCTGAGTGGAATGGCGCACAGATTGGAATAGGAACTGTGTCTGCAAATCCTGCTTCGTTTACATGGTACAATGCCGAATGGTACGAAGATGGAGAGGCTCCTAATAAACGTGTACATGCTCAAATTACATTACCTCAAGAAATAGGAACTATGTACTATGCTGGTCGTGTTCGAAATACAGAAATGGGACAATGGTTTTATGCAAATAATTCATTCTGGTCCGATGCCACTGTTATGAATGCAGAATATGAAATAAATACTTTGGCGGTTCCAGCTCCAATATCAGTAACTACAGAAATGCTTGACGGTACTAGAATAAGCCTTAATTGGCAAACCCCAGGAGGTTTCGATAATATTTTCGTTCTAGCAAAAGCAACCGATGCTATAACCACAGATCCTGTTCAGGGAACTGCTTATGCAATGGGAGCACAAATTGATGGCGCGACAATAATATACAAAGGAACATCCGAAGGTTTTCTTCATACTGGATTGCAAAATAATACAACCTACAATTACAAAGTTTACACTCTTAATAACAATTATTATTCTGCAGGTATTACTGCTAGCGAGGCTACCGACGATTCCGAAGGTTGTACTTTTACAGTCGATTTGGGCGATGATATAAATTTGTGTGGAGGCAGCTCTGTTTTGTTGAATTCTGGTCTCAGTACTTCTCCTTATGGCGATTCATTGACAATAATTTTCAACTCATCGGCTTACATGGACTTTGCTGATGTAACAAAAGTTTATATGCACTCAGGTGTTGAAATTAATGCTGGAACACAATGGGATTATGTAGTAGGAAACTGGGGCGAAGATGATGGCGTCGGTCTTATGACAGATTTAGGCGGCGGAATGTGGATGATTAAATTTAATCCACTCGAATATTACGGTTATAGTGCTGAAAATAGTTTGTTAGGAATTAGTATTGTTTTTAGAAATGAAGATGGAACAATCATTGCTCAGAATCCTTTAACAGAAAGTGATTTTTATATTGACATGTCAATTAACCCACCTAGTGTAAATCACAATTCAATAATTCCTATGTATGTGACCAGCGATATTACTTCAATTTTGTGGAGTACAGGCGCACAAACTCCTTCGGTTAGTATTAGTACAAACTCAGAAGTTTGGGTTTCGGCAATGGATATATACGGTTGTGTGGGAAGTGATACCGTTAATGTTGGAATACACTCTCTACCTTATGTTGAATTAGGTTTAGATCAAACTGTTTGTTCAGATATTGAGGTAGTCCTTGACGCAGGAACATTTGCTGAGTATATTTGGAACAATGATGCGGTAACACAGACTTTGACAGTTACAGAATCTGGATTATATCGCGTAACAGTTACGGACATTAATGGATGTACTGGATTTGATGTTG
>CAZOHR010000064.1:9990-14407 GCA_964579045.1 uncultured Bacteroidales bacterium
TTTGGTTGATTATCCAGTAGCTGACTTTAGCTACAATGTAATTTCTGGTACTCAGGTCGATTTTACCGATTTGTCATTGAATGGTGTTAGCTATGCTTGGGATTTTAATAACGATAATGTTACAGATAATACCACGGCAGGTTCTGTGTCTTATACATATCCAGCATTAGGACAATATTCGGTAAAACTCACTGTAACAAACGCATGTTCTAATGATGTGGAAACTAAGATAATCTATGTTTTAAGCATTGAAGATAATCAACTCGAAGGACTCAATATCTACCCGAATCCAGTGTCAGAATTCTTGAATATAGAACTAAAACATGACGCTGATTTTAATATTTTAATAACTGATATCTTGGGTAACGTGGTGTTCGAAAAGAATGCTAACTCAACTGAGATAGTTGATGTAAGCGGATTCCTACCTGGACTTTATAATATTTCAATTTCTACAGATGAGAACATTACAAATCATAAAATAATTATAAAATAAAAAATATGAAGAAGATTTATTTATTAGCAGTTGTTGCGATTATTGGTCTTAGTTTGGCAAACGCTCAAACACCTTGGACAGGAAGAACATATTGTAAGATTACACTTGATACTAAATTAATGGAAGCACCTGAATGTAGTTTGGGTGGTGGAATAGGTTTGGCAGCTACATGGCCAAAAGTTTATGCACATTTGGGATTATGCTCATGCAGTGTTTCAGGTTCTACAAGAGATTGTAGCAATGCAGCTAACAACGAGAGTTTTTGCTTCTCACAGATTACGATATTTCAATCTGAGGTTTGGCAACATGTTGTTGGTAATTGGGGCGATATTGCCGAAGATGATGGTGTTGGTCTAATGCAAACTTTAGGCAATGGGGTTTATTCAATTGAATTTATTATCGAAGATTATTTTAGCTCAGCAGATGTAAGTACCGAGCAAGGTGTAACATCTCCAGTGCCATCAATGCCATGGAATGTTGCTCAAGGTGGAAAACCTTACACTATGGGAATGGTTTTTAGAAATGCTGACGGAACTTCATCTGGTAGAGACTATGGTTGCCACGATCTTTTCCTTGTTGACATTCTTGGAACTCCTCAAGTGGTTCAGAGTACTGATCTTGAAGGTCCACTTTTCCCTGCAATCTCACTCGACATTCATAACGCTTCAATTGAAGAGGTAATGACCTTGAGTGATAATACAACTGTTTTTCCAAATCCTGCTAAAGATCAATTTGTAATTAATTACAAGTTAGTTAAGCCAAATGCGGAGGTTAAGATATCAGTTTTCGATATTCAAGGAAAGCTTGTTTTACAGCAAACCCCAGGTTCTCAAATTGCTGGCTGGTATACTTCACAGTTTAGCACTGAGAGTTTGCAAGATGGTATTTATATGGTTCAAGTTTCCCTTGATACATATATTGCGCACACCGAAAGAATAGTGATTTCAAGATAATTGAAACTAAAAAACTAAAAAATGTCTAAAATTAAAAAAGCTATATTCTTTGTCACATTATTGTTGGCTTTTATAAATGCGAAATCGCAGGTTATTACTTGGGAGCCCGAATTTCCAACAATTTATGATACTGTAACTATCTACTTTGATGCCACTGAAGGTAATGGAGTACTTGCTGAAACAGATACTGTTTATGCTCATACTGGCGTTTTAACTTCGTTGAGTTTTAACAATAACGATTGGGATCATAGAATTGCTTCTTGGGGAGAAGGGGATTCAATCCTTGAAATGGATATTATGGGAAATAACATACATAAATTCCGTTTTTACCCAAAAAGCTTTTATGCAATTCATCAAAGCGAAACCGTTACTGATATGTGTTTTGTTTTTAGAAACAAAGACGGCAGTTTGGCAGGAAAGAACGCTGATGAATCTGATATTTATGTTCCATTGTGGACTTCTGCAATGCAGGCAAGATTTACAGCTCCTACCGAGTTTCCTTTAACTCCTAGTCAGGGAGAAAGCTTTTCGGTAACAATTACCGCCAAGACCGAAGGCATGATTAATGTTTTTCATGATGGAAATCTAATGGCTCAAAGTTATAGCGACGAATTTACAACACCTATTGTTGCCTCAGGAACTGGAAAGCACTGGGTGAAGTTTATTCACCAATCTGGTTCTGTCACAACTACAGATAGTATTTTTTATATTGTTCTCGACGATGTTAATGTGCAGGCGCTACCGGTGGGAGTTGTGGATGGGATTAATATTATCGACGAAAATACAGCTGTTTTCTGTCTTCATGCTCCATGGAAAAATCGAGTTTATATGATTGGTGATTTTAATGACTGGCAGGTAGATCCCGATTTTGAATGTAATAGAACTCCCGACGGACAAAGATGGTGGTATCGTCTCGAAAACCTCGATCCAGAATTGGAATATGGATTTCAATATTTGGTTGATTTTGATATAAATATTGCCGATCCATATTCAAAGAAATTGCTTGACCCATACAACGATGTGCAGATTCATCCAGTAATTTATCCGGGGTTAAAACCTTATCCAACTGGTAAAACTAATGAAATGGTTGGGGTATTTTCAACCAATACAGATGAATATGTTTGGCAGACCACAGATTTTGCAAAACCCGATAGCCGTGATTTAGTAATTTATGAAATGCTGGTTCGCGATTGGCATATTTGGCATAGTTATAAAACGGTAATGGATTCGATACAGTATCTGGCAGATCTTGGCATTAACGCAATCGAACTTATGCCTGTTAATGAGTACGACGGTAATGATAGCTGGGGTTATATGCCTGCATTTTTCTTTGCTCCCGATAAATGCTATGGAACTTCGGATATGCTCAAAGAATTTGTTGATGTTTGTCACGAGAATGGAATTGCTGTAATTGTTGACATGGTTTTAAATCATGCATCTGGACAAAATCCAATGGCACGATTGTATTACAACAAAGAAAGAAATCGTCCAACATGGCAAAATCCTTGGTTTAATGAATTAATTCCTCACCCTTACGGATATCATAACGATTTTGATCACGAAAGCCAATATACTAAAGATTTTGTTGATTCTGTTTTGTCATATTGGATTGCAGAATATAACATCGATGGTTATCGTCTCGATTTGTCGAAGGGATTTACCAATAATGTTACAGTCGGTTACGATGAAAATGGCGATATTAACTGGACAGATGTTGGAGCTTGGGGAAATTATGACAATACCCGTTGTGAGAATCTTAAAGCTATGGGTAGCAGCGTTTGGAGCAAATATCCTGGAACTTATATGATTTTAGAACATCTTGCTTCATTTTCCGAAGAAAAAGCTTTGTCTGATCACGGTTTTATGCTCTGGTGCGGAATGGCTGCAAACGAACAATATTCTCAAGCTGCAATGGGATGGGAAAATAATTCTGATTTTAAATATGGCGTTTCTTATCAGCATTATCAAGGCAGCAGTTTGGGCAGACATAATCTAGTCGGTTACATGGAAAGTCACGACGAAGAACGTCTCGCGTACAAATGCTATACTTATGGAAACATGAACATCGTTGACGAAGATACAGTTTATTCTACACGCGATGAAAAAACTGCTTTGGAACGTATGGAACTTGTTGCAGCATTCTTCTTTACAGTACCGGGACCAAAAATGATGTGGCAATTTGGCGAACGTGGTTACGATTATTCAATTAATTGGCCTGCAATCGAAGAGCCAGGTGCAACAAGAACCGACAAAAAACCACCAAGATGGGATTATATGGGCGAGTATGACAGACAATATCTTTATAAAGTTTATGCGGCTCTTATTGACCTCAGGACATCTTATAATATTTTCAGAACCTCAAATTATGAAATGAGTACAGGTTCGTACGACAAGAGAATAAGGCTTTGGGACGACGGTTATGTTAACGGTGAAATGCAGGTAGTGGTTCTTGGTAATTTTAATGTCGTTTCTCAGTCGGTATGGCCAGAGTTTGCACACAATGGTTATTGGTACGATTACTTTAGCGGCGATAGCATTTATATCGAGAGTAATCAAACAGAAAATCAGAATTTTACTTTTAGCTATTTGCCTGGCGAATACCATGTTTTCACTGATATGAAGCTCGATACACCAAGCATGTACGTCGACACAAGCTCTAATGACGATATGATTCCTGGAATTACTGGAGATGTCTATAATACAACTGTGTTTCCAAATCCAGCAAACGAATCTGTAAATATCGAATATAGCCTTTTGAAAACACAGAATGTTTATTTCGAATTGTATAGTGTGTCAGGGGAAATGATTATAAACGAAGAACTTAAATCACTTAGTGGTCGTAACCGATTCTCGATAGATTTAAGTAAACAAAAATCTGGAGTTTATTTTTACAGACTGAGAACAAAGGAATCTACGGTGAGTGGGAAAGTAATGAAGAATTAAATGATAAATTACGGTGCCTTCGTCCGCC